>VFKK01000171.1 GCA_009885605.1 Cyclobacteriaceae bacterium
AAGAACACCCTATGCCCGAAAGTTTGGCAAGACGGTGAGGTTCAATATCTAATTCATAAGCAGCCTGAATAATGCCGGCGCTGATAGAATCATGTCCGCAACCAGCGCAGAGAGTAGATAATGAGCCTTCGTAATAATCGACGGAGTAGCCTAATTTATTCTTGGGTAAATCTGGGTGACGGAATTTTGGGCGAAGATATGTCATTGAAAAGAGGCCTTTTAAGGATCAGAATTTTTAAATACCGGATTTGATTGAGGTTACAATCTGATCAGCCGTGATCGGCAGACCATCGTAATTAAGTACCGGAATGAGTTTTTCGGGATTTATACCTAATTCAATCATGAGCAGACTCTTCATTTGCGCATCCCGATTCTGCTCCACCACAAATACTTTATCATGGGAATGGATGAATTCCTCTACTGTGTCATTAAATGGAAAGGACTTGATTCGAATTGCGTCCAATTGTACCCCTTCGGCCTTAAGAATATCAATTGCCTCTTCCGTTGAATATTCGGAAGTGCCAAAGAATAAAATTCCATAGGTGGATAAATTCCCTTCCTGATATAAATGCGGGCCGGGAACATAACTTTTCGCAGTGTTCCATTTCTTCATCAGGCGATCCATATTTCTCACATAGGCATCGCCATTTTCTGTGTACACAGCATATTCATCCCGGGAAGTGCCACGGGTAAAATAAGAACCTTTGGTAGGATGTGTTCCGGGATAAGTACGATAAGGGATTCCATCTCCATCCACATCCAGGTAACGACCGAATCGCTCAATTCCTTCAAGCGCTTCGGCATCCAAAACTTTTCCTCTTTTGTATTGCCTGTGATCGTCCCATTGAAAGGGTTTCGACATGTGATCATTCATTCCAAGATCAAGATCTGTCATCACAATGACGGGAGTTTGAAGCTGTTCGGTCAGATCAAATGCATCCGCTGTCATTTCAAAGCATTCCTTCGGAGTGGAAGGGAATAACAAGATATGTTTGGTGTCGCCATGGGAGGCATAAGCAGCTTCGAGGGTATCCGATTGCTGGGTCCTGGTTGGCATTCCTGTCGAAGGACCGGTGCGCTGTACGTCAATAAGTACAGTAGGGATTTCTGCGAAATAGGCAAGTCCCAGAAACTCATTCATCAGTGAAAGACCAGGTCCGCTTGTTGCGGTGAAAGAGCGTGCGCCATTCCAGTTGGCACCGATCACCATCCCGATTGCGGCTAATTCATCTTCCGCCTGAATGATGGCAACATTTCTTTTCCCGGTTTCAGGATCGACCCGATATTCATCCGAAAAATTCATAAATGACTCAATAACCGAGGTGGATGGTGTAATGGGATACCAGGCAGCGACCGTGGCACCTCCATAAACTGCCCCCAATCCGCAAGCAGTATTTCCATCTATCATGATAGCATCTCCCACCAAATCTCGTTGTTCGACCCGAATATCGATTGGGTCGCTATAATGCTCATGAATGTAATCAACACCCATTTGAAGGGACTTGATGTTGGGTGCGATCAGTTTTTCCTTTCCGGCAAATTGCTCTGCCAGCAGGCTTTCAAATACTTTGAAATCGATCTCTAATAAGGCGGCAAGAGCGCCGACATAGATGATGTTTTTAAATAGCTGCCGCTGACGAGAATCAGTAAATGCTTCGTTACACATCTCCATCAAAGGAATTCCGATGTAGTGGATGTCTTCCCGGATGTACTGTGAATGCAAAGGCTTGGAGCTGTCGTAAAGAAAATATCCACCTGTCCGGACATTGCCCACATCGGCGAGCATGCTTTGCGGATTTACAGAAACCATAATATCGATGCCTTCCCTGCGACCCAGATAGCCTTTTTCACTTACCCGAACTTCATACCAAGTAGGTAGTCCCTGTATATTTGAGGGGAAAATATTCTTAGGAGTCACAGGAACCCCCATTCGGAAAATTGATTTGCAAAACAGGTAGTTGGCACTTGCCGATCCTGTACCATTTACATTGGCAAACCGGATTACAAAATCGTTGATCTTTACTTGGTTGACTGACATCCTGTATGTGCTTTTGTTACATTATAGAAGAATTTTTGCATGTCCCAGGCGGAGGTGGGACAGCGCTCGGCACATAAGCCACAATGAAGACAAACATCTTCGTCCTTGACCATCACTCGGTTGGTTTTGAGAGGCTCGGAGACGTAAATGTCCTGAGTGAGATTATTGGCGGGCATCTTTAAGACCGCGCGGAGATCTGTTTCAGTTTCCTCATTGTTCACAAAAGAAATGCAGGAAGTAGGGCAGATATCCATGCAGGCATCACATTCGATGCACTTGGACTCACTGAATACTGTTTGTACATCGCAATTGAGACAGCGTTGGGCTTCCTTATACCCTTCGAGTTTGCTGAACCCAAGTTCAACTTCCTTCTTGCGGTCATGTAGAGTCACTTTTTTATCGGCCTGCGGAACGATGTAGCGGATATCATTCACCACTTCGCTTTCATAAGCCCACTCATGCAATCCCATTTTCTGGCTTACCAGGTTTACGTAAGGTGATGGACGTTTTGTCAATTCTTCGTTTCGGCAAAAAAGATCTATTGAAATTGCAGCCTGATGTCCATGCGCCACTGCGGTGATTACGTTTTTGGGTCCCCAGGCCGAATCGCCTCCGAAGAATACTTTCGGGTTGGTGGAAACGAACGTTTTTTCATCCACAATTGGCATATTCCATTTATCGAATTCTACACCCTGATCACGCTCCAGCCAAGGGAAACTGTTTTCCTGACCAATCGCAACCAGCACATCGTCTGCTTCAATAAATACTTCCGGTTCCCCGGTTGGAATCAGGTTGCGTTTTCCATTTTCAAAAACCGCTTTGACTTTTTCGAAAGTCATTCCCTTTAAAACGCCACCTACGACGACAAATGTTTTGGGAACGTGATTGTCAATGATGGGAATGTCTTCATGCTGTGCGTCTTCTTTTTCCCAAGGGGAAGCTTTCATTTCTGCAAAAGGGCTGCGGACAACAACTTTTACTTCCTCCCCACCCAATCGGCGGGCAGTTCGGCAGCAATCCATAGCAGTGTTTCCACCACCTAGGACGATCACCTTTTTACCAATCTTCTGGGTATGTTCGAAAGCAACACTTGCAAGCCAGTTGATCCCGATGTGGATATTGTCATCGGCTTCCCATCGGCCCGGCATATCTGGCAAGTCACGTCCTTTTGGAGCTCCGGTTCCTATGAAAATGGCATCATAGTCTTTCGCAAGCAGCTCTTTGAGACTTGATACATAATGATTGAAATGCGTGTGGATTCCCAGATCCAGGATATAATTTACCTCTTCGTTGAGAACTGATTCCGGAAGGCGGAAAGAAGGGATCTGACTTCTCATGAATCCCCCGCCAAGTTGCTGCTCGTCAAACAGGTGAATCTCATAGCCAAGCGGAGCCAAATCCCGGCTTACGGTAAGGGAAGCAGGTCCGCCGCCGATAAGTGCGATTTTTTTACCGTTTGGAGCGAAAGGCCCCTGAGGCATCAGCTTTTTTACATCCCCTTTATTGTCAGCAGCCACTCGCTTCAATCGACAAATTGCTACGGGTTCTTCTTCCACCCGGCCTCGACGACAGGCTGGCTCGCAGGGGCGATCGCAGGTGCGTCCTAAAATCCCCGGAAAAACATTTGAATCCCAGTTGACCATATAGGCTTCGTCATACTTTTCCTGAGCAATCAGGCGAATGTATTCCGGTACAGGGGTGTGCGCGGGACAAGCAAGTTGACAATCAACTACTTTGTGAAAGTATTCCGGGTCCTTGATATCGGTTGGCTCCATGTAATCTCTTAGGATTGAAAGCGTTAGCTGTAAATGAGTTTCAGAGAGGTTAAGTGATCAGAAAATCAGTTACTATTTAGTATTAAGATATATTTTTTTACTGACGAAGATTCACCGCTCGTAAGATTTTTTAAGTCAGGAAGGGTGAGAGTAATTCTTAATTCAAAGCAAAGGATTTCCCTCTTCGTGTGGGTTTCAGGCAGGATCAGACATGCTCAAAAAAGGAAGAGATATATAATTCTTTCTTTACTTTCTCTTGCCGGTAAAAGTGCCTTCGCCCATGCTTCCAAGTTTTACCTTTCCGCTCATTTCAGTGCCATTCACAGTCCCGTTGTATTCGATCAGATTGCCTTGAATATCGAACTCCAAGTGGATTACATTTCCTTTCAGCGTTCCTTTTACTGCGGACTCGCCTAACTGCCCGGTATAAGTGCCGGTTAGGGTGGTGTCATTCACTTGATCGAGAACGAAGGTTGGAGATCCGCTTCCCATGTCGGAAGTGACACTCATACTCCAGGTGCCTTTCACATTGATTTTGTCCTGAGCAAATACAGAAGCCAGGCTTATAAAAAATAAGAATAAGAATAGGGTGTTTAACTTTTTCATGATTGATTATTTTGGGTATTTCGATTTTACGATCGAATTCTAAAATATCGATTTTTGAATACCAAACCTACAATTACGGAAACAAGATGAATGATTTTGAATATTATCTATTCAAATCAATCTACCACTGCTTCAGCTTCTATTTCTACAAGGTATTCTTCGCCGATGAGTTCTGCCCTGACCATCGTGTTGGCGGGCTGAATATCTTTGAATCGCTCACCATGTGCGCGGGCGATTGGCTCCCAATCTGAAATATTCCGGATGAAAATTCTTGTTCTGACGACATCCTCCAGTTTTCCTCCCAAAGACTGAATAGCCCCTTCAAGTTTGTCGATTATAAAATGAGCCTGAGCTCCGGGGTCATTTCCTCCCATGGATTTTGGGCCATGAGTAGCCGTGGTGCCGGAAACCAGTATGCGGTTTCCTTTTCTTACCGCCCTGCTGAATCCTGCCAAATCTTCCCAGACCGTCCCGCTCAGAGCTTTTGTTCGGTTTTCACTCACTTCGAAAGTTGGATAAGGTGATGGGAAATGCTCAATATGATGACTCAGATCTCCGGAAGCCGTCAGAAATGGAGGTTTGCGATATTCATCCCCGCAATCTCCCGGGATCTTCTTGAGTGTTCCCAGAACTTTTGACACTTCCTGTTTGTCAGATTTGTCGAGTTCGAAGGAAAACAACTTCTCATTTTCTGAAATATGCTCGCTTTGCCCGAGCCTCGCACCGATAATTACCCCTGCAACGGCTGGCTGATCCATGATGTATTTGCTGGCAATATTGGCAATGCCGACGTGATGCTTCTGAGCAATGGTTTGGAGGGTTTTCAAAAGTGACTGGAATTTTTCCCAACCTCCGGCAGAATCGATGAAACGCTTATATTTCATCTGAGACCAGGTAAGGAATTCACTCTGTATTGGTTCTGATTTGTCCAGCCATTTCTCTGAGAGAAATCCTCCTGCTACTGTTCCAAAGGCCAATAACTTTACGTTATGCCTCAGGCAAAGTTCGGACATCTTGCCTGCTGCTCGCTGGTCAAGCAGAGAGAAGCAAACCTGATTGGAAACTACCTCTATTCCCGAATTGACCACAATCTGAAGATGAGCAGCGTCAAAATTCGTCAGGCCAATGTGCCGGATCAATCCTTCATTTTTGAGTTCCTGCAGCCAAAAAAGGCAATCCACCCAAGAAGGATGCGCATAACTCCAAGCATGAAACTGCATCAAGTCGATTTGGTCTGATTGCATCCGTATCAGGGCTAATTCAACCGCAGCTCGTACTTGATCTTTTGTGATGGGACCGGGAGTGGGCACCCATTTGGTGAAAAGCTGAGCTTTTCCAGCTCCATTTTGAGATCGGAAAACACCGGCAATTTCCTCTGCCGAACCGTAATGATCCGCCATATCGAACGTACTAAATCCCGAATCCGCATAAGCTTTCATGGCTTTGGCAGCTTCTTGAGAATTTACTTTCGTTCCGTCACGCTCCATGTCTGCGATTTGCCAAAGACCGGTGATGGCTCTGCAAATGGTAAGTCCCGGAGCAAGTTCAGTGTATTTCGAAGGATTCATAAACTAGATTATTCTTGAGGAAGTTGTGAAAATAAGGCCTGTGTGTCGATTCCGGAAGCTTTGAGTTTTCTCCATTGAAAGTAGAAAAGAAGCGAAGCCAAGGTCATTACAATCAGCCAAATCGGTGTGGAATGAAAATACCAGGCAGAGACTTCTGAGTTCAGATCCTTCGCGATATGGATCAGGAGGAAGCTGGAAATGATTAATGTTCCGGCCACGGAGATAAAGATTTGAATTTTTCTGGATCGGAAAATTTTGATTCCCGAGGCGATCTCCGGATTTCTATGAGGAAGAATCAACACGGACAAACACATCAGCAGGAAATTGACGAGCATGGAAGTCACCATAATATCGATTCCCAGAAAGAAGTCGCCGGCAAAGTGACTTCCTAAAATCCCGATGGTTGCCATCATCCCGCTCAAAACAATCGCCCGATATGGGGTATGATGGATCAAGTGAACGGCAGCAATTTTCCGAGGGAAAATCCCGTCCTCTGCCCAGGAGAAAACCAGCCTGGAAACAGAAAGAATCATGGCAGGAAGATCATTGAGCAAAGCGATGGCAGCTCCCAAAAGGATCAAAACCCCCAAACCTGATGGAAGTAAATAGCTGAGAATTCCTGCTGCAGTGATGTCTTTTGTTGCTGCTTCTCCGGCCACGAAACTCCAGGGAACAGCATGATAAACGGCGTAAGTGAAGGAAATGTAAAATAAGCTTACGATCAGAATCGCCAGACCGATAGCCCTTGGCAGATTTTGGGTTGGGTTTTTGGCTTCGCCTCCTGCCTGTGCAATAGAGTCGAAACCGATAAAGCTTGAAAACAGGAGGGCTGCCGCCGAAAGGAAAGTTGGCCAGTGGAATGCAACCTCTATTGGAATAATTGTTCTTCCTTCTTTCTCCTCAAGGGCTTTTGCAAAGTCAGAATGATCAAAACTCAAACCCGCGAAAATTACCACTCCGCCCAGGACAAACATCAAAATCATCAGGGGAATCAGAGTTTTTTCATAAAGTTGAACTCCCCGAATATTTACATAGACAAAGGTCCAAAGTAAGGCTAAAGCCAGTCCCACCCGAATCCAGTCGGTATCCAGAAGTGAAGCCAGATAGGTCCAGTCAAGCGCGCTCGCCACATCCCGAAAGAAGGGAACGACCACATAAGAAATCACACCAATGACAATTGAGAGCCCAAACCACTGGGAGAAACTCGCCACGAAACCCAGATACGGGTGGAGGGATCGACTTGCGTAAATGTAGGAACCACCAGCCCGGGGCATGGCTGAAGATAAAATCGTATAGGCCAACGCTGCAAAAATCGCCGGAATGGCAGCAAATAGAAACGCCGGCAAAACGTAGGGACCAATGCCGGGTACATTTCGCTGGATCATAAAAGGCACCACATAAATGGACGCTCCAATCATGGAGCAAATTCCTGTTGCGGTAAGTCCGACCAATCCAAGTTGGCGGTTGAGGTTGGTGGGTTGGGTCATTCGGGATTCAAAAGGGGAAAATAGAGAAAAAAATCGTCCACTGACGACGGTCCACTCTCGACAGCCTAAAAACCAAGTAATTTTTTGGTGACATGGTGCTTTTTAGTGACACAGAGTTTTTTTTACGCAGAGTTGCACGGAGGTATCACAGAGTCACACGGAGTTTTTTTCTCAGATTTCCCGTCATCCAACATCGGTCGTTCATCTGACTCCCTACTCCCGTCTCCGGTCTTCGGTCTTCCGTCATCCAACATCGGTCATCCCACATCTGTCATCACCCCCTCACCCCCTGAAGGGGGAAATGGATGCTTCAAATGCTTCCGTCTTCCGTCTCCGGTCTTCCGTCTTTTCCAAAATTTTCATTCCCCTATGATTTTTATCATCCTTTTTAAAAAAGCTAAATGCCTATTTTGTGGCTTCATACGTTACCCAATATTGACAGGAGATTCAATCGTGTAGGCCTGAAAATTTTTAAAAGCTTAAAGTTCGAATTATGACAAATGCTATCTACCTGACTACCACAGAGCCATTTTCAGGAAAGTCAATTTTTGCTCTTGGTCTGGTAAATTTACTCGCAAGTAAAACTGATAAAATTGGCTATCT
>VFKK01000101.1 GCA_009885605.1 Cyclobacteriaceae bacterium
CTGACTTTGGGAGGTAATCTGGCCCAGTCGGCTTTCCATCAAATCTATTCCGACGAAGCGATTTTGGCTTATCTGGATAGTTTGAATATGATTTATGTGGCCCTCACACGCGCTGAGGATGTGTTTTGGGGCCTGGTTCCTTATAAAGAGAAAATCACATCCCAGAATATGCTGGAAGTTCATCTCCAGCAAGTACTGGAAAGCGGAATTGAAACGGATGAAGGTTTGAGTCTGTCAGCACATTTCAATACAGAAACCAAGGTTTTTGAACTGGGTGACTGGCCGGCAGAAAAGCCTGAGAAACCGACCTTATTGCCTGTTCCCACATTGCGCTGGGCGTATCAGAATTGGTCCGAATTGCTTCAGGTTAAAAAGTATGCAGTGGACTTTTCATCCGAAGGGTTGGAGCAGCGAAAGAAGCGCAACTTCGGTTTGCTCGTGCATGAAATCCTTGAAAAGTCGGTCAATCTCGAAGCTGCCAAAAGCAATTTGCAGGCATTTTATTTCGAAGGAAGACTCAGCGAATCCGAAAAGGGTGAGGTTGAAAGTCAATTGAAAGACTTGTTTTCTAATCCTGTATTTGGGGATTGGTTTGAAGGAGAAGGGATTTTGTTGGCGGAGCAGGGGATATTACTTCCAGGTGGAAAGCAAAAAAGACCCGACCGGATCATCCTTCGTGACACGGAATCCATCATCGTGGATTTTAAAACCGGTGAGGAACTGGAAAAGTATGGAAAGCAAGTTCGTGACTACATGGATCTGGTGCAGAAGCTAACCCAGAAGCCGGTAAAAGGCTATTTATGTTATTTGGAAACCGGTAAAATCGAGACAGTCAATGCATAGTTTTTTAAGAAATACTGCACGGGAAATACTGGAAAAACATCAGAACCTCCAGAATCTGACCATCGTGCTTCCCAACAGGAGAGCCGGACTTTTCTTTACCCAGCATTTGGGAACGTTGATTTCCGAACCCATGTGGATGCCGGAGGTGAAGACGATTGAGGATCTTTTTTATCAGTATGCCGGACAGCAGCCTGCGGATGATCTGACGTTGATTTTCGAATTGTATCGGGTTTATACCGATTTGCATCCTGCACCGGAGGATTTCGACAAGTTTTACTTTTGGGGTGAAATGATCCTCAAAGACTTCAATGATCTGGATCAGTTTATGGCAGATGCAAAGAAATTGTATCATCAGCTGGCCGAATTCAAAGAATTTGAGTCAGATCAGAGTTTTCTGACCGAGAGTCAGGTTGAGCTGATTCAGCAATTTTGGAACTCATTTGTGCGGCAGGACAGGATGCATCAGCAGAAGTTTCTCAAGTTTTGGGAACTCCTCAATCCGCTTTATCAGGCATTTCAGGCTTCGCTGAATGTGTCGGGTTTGGCCTATTCGGGAAAGCTTTACCGGAAAGTTGCCGAATCATTGGATCAGATTTCGAAGCCTGAAAAGCATTCGATTTTCATCGGTTTCAATGCTTTCACGGGAACGGAAGAGAAGCTGATTAAGCATTTCATCACCAAATTCGGAGCAGAAATCTACTGGGATTTAGATGCGTATTACCTCAATGACAAGAATCAGGAAGCCGGACTTTTCTTCAGAGAGTATCAAAAGGACAAAATATTCGGACCGACTTTTCCAGAACAAATTCCATCGTTGATTCAAACCAAAAAGGCCCAAATCCACACGTACGCAACGCCTTTAAAAACCAATCAGGCCAATCTGGTTGGGACCATTCTGGAAAAAATTCAGACTGGAGAAGATTGGGAGGAGACGGTCGTGATCCTGCCCGATGAGCAGATGCTTTTTCCGGTCCTACATTCTTTGCCGGATCAGATTGACAAAGTGAACGTGACGATGGGTTATCCGGTGAAAAATGCGCCGGTTTATGCCTTTCTCGAAGCGGTACTGGAGATGCAACGCTACATCAAAGTGGAGGAGGGAAAAGTACTTTTCTATCATCAACCTATCAAAAATCTGCTTTCGTCCATTTACTTAAAATCTGCGAATCCCAGCTTTTGCAAGGAATTGCTGGTTGAGATTCAGGAGAAAAATCAGATTCATATTTCTCAGGAAAGCCTGCATCGGGGAGGGAAGTTTTTTGCCCTGATTTTCCAAAAGCTGGAAAGCGACAGGCTTTTCCAATACTTATCAATGCTGATTGAAGAATTGGCCGGGCGGCTGAAAGATGAACCTTTGCAGCGCAGTTATCTCTATCAATGCTTCAAGCAGTTGACCCGATTGCGCGAAATATTTGAGAAGCAGGAGTCGCTGACCGTCAATCGGGAGTTTTTCATCCGGCTTTTCCGACAGGTTTTCCGGGAAGTGAAGTTGCCTTTTGAAGGTGAACCGCTTCAAGGATTGCAGATCATGGGTGTGCTGGAATCGAGGAATCTTGACTTTCGCAGGGTCATCATTTGCAATATGAATGAGGCTAGTTTTCCGCCTTCAGCCGGGCTGAATTCCATGATCCCTTTTAACATCCGCCGTGCGTTCAACCTGCCTGTTCAGGAGCAAAACGACGCGATTTATGCCTATACTTTTTACCGGTTGCTGCATAGCGCGGAGGAAGTTCACATGATTTACACGACTGCATCCGATCAGGGAAAATCCGGCGAGAAAAGCCGCTACATCCAGCAGATGATAGTGGAAATGGGCTTAGATACCCAGGAGAAGGTCATTTTTGTGCCAATTGACCAGAAGTCACCCGGAGAAATTTCCATCGAAAAAGAACCGGAAGTTCTTCAGCTTCTCGAAAAATATGTGGTCCGAAATGATGAAACTTCACAGACTGCTTTTTCCCCATCGGCACTAAGCGTGTACCTCGATTGCAGGTTCAAATTCTACCTGCAATACCTTGCCGGAATCAAGGAGAAAGAGGAAGTGAGCGAAGAAATCGATGCGGGTGTGTTTGGAAACCTGGCCCATTACAGTATGGAAAACCTCTATGTTGGTTTCATGGATCGAAAGAAAAGAGATGTGCTGGAGTCCGGTGATTTCAAAGAACTGAAAGAGAAATGGGTTTTCCCGGCCATTGAAAAAGCGATTCGGGGATTTTATCATTTGGAGGATGCTGCCGAAACCAAGCTCAATGGACAGATGGCAATTGCTCGCGATGTCCTGCAGAAATACCTCATCCGGGTACTTGAAATCGACGAAGAATCAGCGCCGTTCCGCTTGGTTTCTTTGGAAAAGGGAAAGCGGTATGATGCAAAATTACCAATCGAAACTTCCGATGGGGAGAAGGAAATTGCCCTGAGCGGGATTATTGACCGAGTGGATGAACTGAATGGCGTGATTCGATTGATCGATTACAAGTCGGGAGGAGACAAGAAAGAGTTTCCGGATATTCGGTCACTTTTCGACCGTGACGACAAAAAGAGAAACAAAGCTGCGATGCAGACGATGTTTTACGGGTTGATCTATCAGGCCACCCATCCGCAAAATACCGCACCGCTGAAACCCACGATTTTCAATCTGAAGGAGATTTTCTCGGATGAATTCAATCCTTATTTACAACTCAAAGAACCACGCAAACCGGGAATCGAACTGACAGATTATAGAGATTATCAGAAAGAATATGAGACGGGATTGAGAGGACTTTTGGAGGAAATGTACGATCCTGAAGTTCCTTTTTCCCAGACTGACGATTTGAAGAAGTGCGAGTATTGTGCGTATAGGGAGATTTGTGGGAGATAAAAAAAGTTGGCAGTCGCAGTATTCAGTCCCAGTGTCAATCTCAGTATTCAGTGAGTGGTCAAATCAATTATAGAATACAATTCTTTTTAACTTAAGGACATGAACCGTCTTGA
>VFKK01000259.1 GCA_009885605.1 Cyclobacteriaceae bacterium
ACAGCCAAACCTGCCACACCAAGTCCCATTACAGAACCTCCTGTGAAAGACACTTTCAGTGCATGCTTTAAGCTGGTTCGGGCGGCCTGAGTAGTTCTTACGTTGGCTTTGGTGGCGATTTTCATTCCTATATATCCTGCGAAAGCAGAAAGAAATGCACCTATTAGGAAAGATATGGCGATTGTGGGATCTGATGTTTCTACCAGAGTTCCTGACCATGCCAGGACAATTGCGGCAATCACTGCGAAATAGGAAAGAACTTTCCATTCTGCTCTTAAAAATGCCATGGCACCGTCGGCAATGTAGCCGGCAAGTTCCACCATGTTTTTATCGCCTGTGTCTTGCTTGACAACCCAGGCAGACTTGATAGCCATTACAATGAGGCCGACAACTCCCAATGCGGGAACCATGTAAATCAACGCTTGTTCCATAGAATTTTAAATACCGTTGTATTCGTTCGAATAAATTATGGCGCAAAGATATAATTTCTCTCGTACCTGCCAACCCACGTAAAAAATCGATTTCTGTGGTGTATTCAATCGAATAATTAAATAATTTTCAATTGTTCATGCATTTTGATTGGGATTTAAAGCAAAATGACCTCGAATTTTTTCAAAAAGAAAATTTCTGCTTTCAGCACATAGGTGAGGGAAACGAAGAATTTATCAGGAATAATTTTGTTCCGCAGGTCAAAATCAAAAGGAAAGGCAAAGGATCCTGAAATCAATCGAAAAACTCAAGGTTTATATCGGAAGATCAGCAGATTGGAAAGTCCGCCGGCCGCTTCATTGGAAATGTAAAGATTCCCGGCGGGATCAAAAGTCAACCCTTCCGGTTGTTTGAAAAGTATGGGATCCAGCCAATGCACTTCCAAAGGAGTTAAATCCGCACCCAGGATCGAAAGCCAATTTCCGGAGGACGAGATCATGTAAATTTTTTTCTCGATTGGGTGAAAAGCAGCAGCAGCCGGCTGGATTTTGATTGACTTTGATTCCTGATTTTGGAAAACAGGATTAAAATCTTTTCGCTCCAGCCTTTTGAAAGGCATAGAATCGAATTGCAAAGTTTCCAGATCAAATCGGAAAGCAGAGGATTCTTCCATTCCCTTGTCAATTTTACATTCCTTACAAAAAATCCAAAGAGCCATTTCGGTTTCCGAAGCTACCATCGCTTCCATATCCCTTTTTCCAATAGAAGGAAATTGAAATTGAGTTGTTTCGCTGGTTGCTCCGAATGGATCTGTGACCCGAAAGATGTCCCCGTTACTTTGCATGACCCAGGCGGTTCCATCGATTACCACCAGATCTTCTATATCAGCTTTCTTTCCAAATTTCATTTTTTGGATGATTTCTCCGGTCTTTGGATCAATCTGGAAAATCTCTGCAGATTCATCTTCCACAGCCCAAAGCTGATCTTCACCGACCCATTCCAGACCAGAAATTTCTTTCAGGTCGCCGGGCAGGGAGACAGTTGTCATTTCTTCCATTGAATAGGACTTCAGAAATTTTTCAGACATATCAGGAGATTTTTTTTGGCTACACTGAGACAAAACCAAAAAACAAAAAAGGAAGAACTTAGAAATTTGCATATTATTCCAACGAAAATTATATTCCAACTTTAATCAGCTCAAAATAGTAGTTACTAATGGAAATTCAACTTGAAAATTTTGAAATCTGGATACGAAAGTTATTTGCAACTGAATTGAAGCCCGAGATATGTTACCATAATCTCGATCATACTGTTTCTATTGTGAAGAGAGTAGGGGAGCTCGCACACTTTTATAATCTCCCCGAAAGA
>VFKK01000308.1 GCA_009885605.1 Cyclobacteriaceae bacterium
CATTGACAGAAGGACTGGAATTGCTCGAGAAAGAACCGAAAATTACCCTGGTGATTATTCCTGACTCTTTGGCTTTGGGCGGGGATTCCTATTATGTGTATCGGGCAATGCTGAGTCATTGCGCTAAAATGCAAAATCGATTTGCAATTTTGGACGTTCCGCACGGTTTCAATGCTTTGAGTCCAAGTATGGACCCAATTCTAAACTTTCGTGAAAAAATCGGAACAGAAAACCTAAGCTATGGAGCAGCCTACTATCCCTGGCTTCATACCAATATCCTGAGTTCAGAAAACGCCAGTTTCAAAAATCTGGACTCTAATATTTCTCTGAAATCGATTCTTCCTGAACCGTCAGCTCTTTCACTCCTGGAGTCCACTCCCAAGCCTTCCGATACTGTTTTACATCAAAGCTTACTAATTGCCAGCCCGACATATGCATTGCTCATGAGCAAAATCTTGGAAAAAATGAATCTCCTCCCTCCTGCTTCTGCTTTAGCCGGAATCTACCAATCAATTGATATGATCAGGGGCGTTTGGAAAGCTCCCGCCAATGTGGCATTAAATGGAGTAATCCAACCCGCAATAAAAATAACCCAAATGGATCAGGAAAATCTGAATATGGACGCAACCACCGGAAAATCTATCAACGCCATACGAACTTTCATTGGCAAGGGAACCTTAGTTTGGGGAGCCAGAACGCTGGCTGGAAACGACCAGGAATGGAGATATGTCTCTGTTAAGCGCACTATCTTGATGATTCAAGAATCGATCCGCTTAGCTCTTCAGGCTTTGGTATTCGAGCCAAATGATGCAAACACCTGGGTCAGGGCCAAGTCAATAGTTGATAATTTTCTATTAGAACTTTGGCAAAATGGAGCCTTGATGGGCAATAAACCCGATCAGGCTTTCGGTGTCAAAATTGGTCTTGGAGAAACCATGACCTCTCAGGATATTTTGGAGAAAAGGATGATATTGACCGTATTATTGGCTTTGGTTCGGCCGGCAGAGTTTATTGTGATTTCTTTTAGCCAAAAGATGGAAAGCTAAAAAAATCCCGGGTCTTTCGACTCGGGATTTTTTGATTGTCCATGGTGCTTGAATTCAGATTACTTCTCTACTCCAAATTTGTATTCAATATTGTGAGCGTATTTCTCTCCGGGATTCAGGATCGGCGAAGGGAAATTAGGCTTGTTGATACCATCCGGCCAAACTTGGGATTCGAGGCAAAAGCCCCAGTGTTGCTGGTAAGTTTTTCCTTCAGCTCCCGGGAAATCCTTGATGAAATTGGCAGTATAAAACTGAACTCCCGGAGCATCTGAAGTCATTTCCAAAGTTCTTCCACTTGCAGGATGTTTCACATAAACGATCTTTTTCATTTCCGGGGATTTCTCCCTTTTGGTCACAAAATTGTGATCAAAACCTCCGCCATTTGCTGCAATCTGATCTCCCAGAATTTTTGAAGTTCGGAAATCGAAAGGAGTTCCGGTCACATCTTTCACTTCTCCGGTTGGAATCAGCTCATCATCCACAGGCGTGTAGGCATCAGCCCAGAACTGAAACTCATGATCCAACACATCACGCTTGATTCCGCCTAAGTTAAAATAGGTATGATTAGTCAGGTTGACGATGGTCTTTTTGTCTGTGGTAGCTTCGAATTTGATACGAATCACATTGTCAGTGGTAAGCTCCATCCAAAGCGTAGTAGTCAGGTTCCCAGGATAGCCTTCTTCCCCGTCTACGCTCAGATAAGTCATTTTTACCCCAAGAGTTGAGTCATTAGAATATTCTTCACTTTTCCAGACTTTCTTATTGAAACCTTCAACTCCGCCATGCAGGTGATTGTCACCATTTGTTTTCGCAAGTTCATAGGTAGTCCCATCAAGGGTGAATTTGGCATTAGAAATCCGATTAGCCACCCGGCCAGCTGTAGCGCCAAAGAAAGGATTTTCACCTTTGAAAAACTCAGGAATACTATCCAGAGTCAAAGCGATGTTTTCCAGATTCCCCTCTTTGTCCGGAACAACGATCTTGGAGATCAATCCTCCATAATTAGACATTTCGACCTGCATAGTGCCGTTGTCGAGCGTGTATTTGAAAACTTCTGATTCGCCGATTTGGGCAACTTTTTCAACTTTGATCATGAGTTTGATTTCTTCTTTAACAGGTTCTTGTTTTGGTTTTTCATTGCAGGAAAAGGCTAATAATAGGGTTGCTAGCGCTAAACCTGCTTGTTGGATTTTTTTCATGGCTGGTGGTTATGGGTCGTTATTTATATTTTATTTATCGGGCTTTTCAAATAAATCCCTCTTAAATCTTTGTTCTCGTCTCTTGCCTCTTGGTTCCTGTCCCTTATCTCTTTATCTCATATCTCTTCTCTCTACTTCCTCAAATGGTTCTGCTCTATTCGATCCAGCTCCTTTTGAAGCTCAGCCCGTTCGATCATTTTACCTTGAATCATGACCGCGATTGGTTTTTGCATGGTTGTCAGATCTTCAAGCGGATTCTTTTCTACCAGTACAAAGTCAGCAGCCATCCCTTTTTTGATCATTCCCCACTCCTTCTCCATTCCCATGTATTCGGCCGTATTCACAGATCCTGTTTTCAAAATCTCATAATTTGACATTCCTGCCTCAGACATCAACGCAATCTCATGATGGATGGAAAAACCGGGAACATTGAAAACCTGGGGAGAATCCGATGCCATGATCATAGGTACACCTGACTGATGAAGAGTAAGGAAGAGTTTTCTGCGAAACTCAAGATAAGGCGCCACATTTTCTTTGCTTAAAACACCGGTCGCCTCTAGTTGCTTTTTGGTATTCACCCATTGTTGAATCAAAAGACCCGGAAGGTATTTCATCTCAGGAGCCTTGCGGAATTCATCTGCAGGAATGTATCCGAAATAGCGATCAAAAAGGGTCAGCGTCGGAGCCATCCAAGGACCTTTTTCCAAAGTCAAATCAATCAATCCCGGAAGTTTGCTCATGTCGACTTGACTTACAAGCTTGAGATTAAAAGGTCCGGAAGTAGTCGGATCTATCACCAAATCATCCGGCAATAGAGCTTCCAGAAAACCATCCATATGCTCCACGGATTTGAATCCGCTTTCCAGACTATTTTCCAGACCAACTGCCAAAGGCACATGACCTCCGAAAGGAATTCCTTCTGCTTTTGCAGTTTTTGAAATTGCCCACATCTCATCCAGCTCCACTCCGGGGTGGATTTTCAAATGATCATATCCATCTTTTTTCTGGTCAATTACCATTTGCGCAGCTTGCTCTGGACTTGTTACAGAATTGGCATTAAATGATGGTCCTGAAATGTAAACCCGTGGCCCTGCAGCTTGTCCAGAATTCACCCGATCTCTCAGGGCAATATGTGTTGGATGGCCGAGCATGCTTCGAATCCGAAGAACGCCATTAGCCAAATACAACCACATAGATTCTTCTTGCAGTTGGGTACTGCCATCTGCTGCTACGGGAAGATGTGCATGAAACTCAGCCAAACCAGGGAAAACATAGGCTCCTTTTGCATCAGTCATGGCTTTTCCAGAGAATTTGGAACCAGCCTGACTCATCGGGACGATTTCTATGATTTTTCCATCCCTCACGTGAATTGCCTGGTTTTCCATCACCTGATCATTCTCCATAGAGATGATGTGGACATTGGAAAGGATCATTTCCTGAGTGAATCCGGGGATTGCCAAAATCATCAGAAATAGAATGAGTAAGGTTAAATGGCTCTTTTTCATAATGGAGTATTTTTAAAATTCTGTTTACTCTGAATTAGTTGCGCATGACATAATAATGAGATTTCTCACTCCGTTCGAAATGACGTATTCCACAAGGTATGGTGAGCCTGACCTGACAGATCGTCTTTTCGCTGATAGGTATGCGCTCCGAAATAATCCCGCTGCGCTTGAATAACCGAAGCGCTGGACTCAGCTGTGATCCGACCAAGCAGGTAATTTATTCCTGCGCTCATTACCGGAAGTGCGAATCCATGGGTCAATCCCAATCCTACTAAAGCCGCCAAATCTCCTCTATTTTGAATCACTTGCTCTTTCACTCCGGCTATTTCGAAGAAGGATTGGTCATCGGAATAGTATGCAGAAATTCTTTCCATCAAACCTGACCGAATGATACAGCCATTCGTCCAGATGCGGGCGATTTCATTGAAGTTCAATTTCCAGCCCTGAGCATCAGAAACTGTTTTCATTAATCGGAACCCGACTTCATGGTTAATAATTCTGGCGAGACTGTAGGCATATTTAATCTTTGGCAACCAGGTTTCCAGACTTTCCTTTACAGGCTCAAATTCATGTCGGAAGGTTTTTGAATAGGCAACTCTCATCGTTTTTTCACCGGAAACGCCTCTGGCATTGACAGCTTCGGCAAGCGGGCTATAAGGAATTCCGTATTCCAAAGCAGTATTTAATGACCATGCACCGGTTCCTTTTTGTCCGGCCTGATCAAGAATTTTGTCTAAAAGCAAGTCACCATCTTCTTTGAAAAGCAGCAAATCTGCTGTAATCTCCAGCAGAAAGCTTTTCTGTTCACCCTTTCCCCAATCGAATAAAATCCCGGAAACCTGCTCTGCCGAACATCCAAACCCAAATCTCAGGAAGTGGACGAGTTCGGCCAGGACTTGCATCTCACCATATTCGATGCTATTGTGCACCATTTTGATGAAATGACCAGAACCCTCCTGACCCACATAAGTCACACAAGGTTTTCCGCTTTGATCTTTGGCAGAAATGCGTCCGAGAAAATCTTCTACGAGCGCATATCCTTCCGGGTCACCGCCCGGCATTATTGAAGGTCCTTTTCTCGCCCCTTCCTCTCCTCCGGAAACTCCCATCGGAAGGAAATGTAAGCCTGCTTCTTTCATCCGGAAAACTCGTCTTTCGGAATCTTTATAAAATGAATTCCCTCCGTCAATCACCAAATCTCCGGGTTCGAGCAAAGGAATCAAAGTATCTAATTGTGCATCAATCGCGGCACCCGCGGGAATCATCAGCAAGATTTTGCGGGGAGCCTGAAGGGATTCGATGTAATTCTCGATATCCTCAAAAGCTCTCAGATTGGCAAAATCAGGATTGGTTTCCATCACCTTTTGTGCAACAGCCTCCTCCTTTCCCGCTACATATCGATTGTAAAGAGAAACGGGAACGCCTTTTTCGGCCAGATTTAACGCCAGACTTTTTCCCATCACACCCATCCCCATGACTCCAACTGCCATTTTCATCGGATTTCGAATGAGATATTCTAAGGCAATTTCCAGCATTTCTTCAGGAGTCTGATCGATGCTCAATTTCAACCCATAATCCGGTTCTTCCCAGGTTGCGAATTGGGAATCCAGCATTCCGGCTTTCATGTAGTGATTTTTGCGGGCCAGCATTCTGTTCCAAATAATGTCTCGCTCGCCCTTGAGATGTATCCAGCGCAGATTTTCGTTTACATTCAGTTTTTGTCGATAGGATTCTTTCAATCCAGAACAAGCCAGAACCGCTCCTCCGGTTTTTTCGGAATCTGTCAGTTTATCTGCCAGAGTCTGAAGCCAGGGCACACGATCAAGATCGTCCAAAGGATGACCTTGGCTCATTTTATCAATGTTTTCTGCGGGATGGAAATGATCTCCATCAAAAAAGGGAAGGTGTAATTTTTCGGCTAAGAGATTTCCAATAGTGGTTTTCCCGGTGCCTGATACACCTGTTACGATTACTAGCATGCTGAAAGTTAATGAAAAATTTCAGCAGGTAGATTTGGGAGTTTTACGAAAGGAAAATTGAATTTTTGAGTCAACACGACTCCTGGAGAACAAAGAATTTTTCTCTTTTCCATCTCTTCTAAATTTTGAGCAAACCAAACCAGCCCGAAAATTCTTAATTTCCTTTTCTAAAATGATGGACCCAACCTCACCTCATATTTCTGATCAATTTTACTCCAAGCGGGTAAAGAACCTCCATGTTCGGCATTTGAGGATAGCATCACCGGAAACACCTGTCTTTGAATGCGCTAAGCGAATGGCAGTGGAGCAGGTGAGTTGTCTGTTCATCGGTAGATCGGACCAGGAGATTTTGGGTTATATCACAGATATTACGCTTCGGGACCGGTTGCTGGCAAGGCAGCTTTCACCCCAAATCCCAGTCTCCGAAATCATGGAATTCAACATGGTCTCAATTCACCCGGAGGCCTTTTTGGTAGAAGCATTGTTGCTTATGTTCCGAACCAAATCAAGGTATCTGCTTGTCAAAAATCAAGAAGGGTACTTGGGTTGGATCAGCAGAACTAAGATCCTCACCGAACAAAGCCAAGGGCCGTTTATGTTTGTCCAGTCGGTAAAGGAAGCTCGGCAAATAACGGAGCTGAAGGAGAAATGGGCCCGAATGCCGGAGATTATTCATCTGCTGATCAGCAGGGGGATGAAGGCCGGAATCGTCAATCAGATCATTACCACAGTCGCGGATACCATTACTCAACGCGTGATCGAGCGGGTTTTAAAAGATATCGGTCCGGCTCCGGCGAAGTTTGTCTTCTTCGTAATGGGCAGTGAAGGTCGTGGTGAACTCACTCTGAAAACCGATCAGGACAACGCCATCATCTATGAAGACAAGGCAAATGAGCATCGCGAGGCAGTGAGGGAATATTTTCTGGTCTTTGCGACCCGTGTTTCTACTGCTTTAAATGATATCGGGATTGTCTTTTGCGAGGGAGAATTAATGGCGATGAATCCAAAGTGGACGCACTCCCTCTCTCACTGGAAGCAGAATTATGAAACCTGGATTCAGCATGCCTCGCAGGAAACCGTAATGAACTATGCTACCTTTTTCGACTGCAGGGCCATTTACGGGAAAACGAATTTACTGGACGAATTGAAGGTGTTTATGGATCTCCAGTTGCAATCCGCCCCAGAGCGATTTTATGTCAACCTGGGCCATAACGCACTTCAATACGAACCTCCACTTACTTTTTTCAGGCAAATACGAACCGAAAAAATCGAAGGGGAAAAGCAAATCAACCTAAAGCAAACCATGCGAACCATCGTGGATTTGGCTCGGGTATATGCACTAAAGTACCGGATTTTTGAAACCAACACAGAACGGAGAATTAATGCCTTGACTGATAAAGGGGTTTTTTCAGCAAAAGAGGCACAAGAACTTACCCAGGCATTTGATTATCTGATGTCGCTCCGGTTGGAAAACCAATCTCAGTTAATACTTGAGAAAGGAAAGAAACCAAAAAACTTCCTTGCGATAGATCAACTAACGAAAGTTCAGTCCGTGACCTTGATCGAGATTTTTAAGGTGGTGCAGGAATTCCAAGCTAGGATAAAAATCGCTTTCACCAGGAGTTTGTAAGGATTTGATTTTTCATTTTTTTAAGTAAGAGCTCCTAATCTGCAAAGATCATTTAACTTATAAAAAAGATTTATCCTTTATACTTTTATAAATTTTTTGTAAAAGTTCGCAATAATCAAAAACTTTTTTTAATTTTGTATGGATTGAAAATTACTCTTCAGACCTTCCTTTTTCAGAATTATATTTTGAAAATTTTGAATCTGTTTCTTTGTAATCGCAAAAGAAATAGTTTGAATACGTAAGATTCTTCGAAACTTAATGGAGAAAAATATATCCCAACAAAACCTAACCTTTCACACGGTATGTTAAGCAAGTATCCACTTTCAGAAGTAGAAAAAAGTTTCCTAAAGGAGTCCGGGGTTGATAAAATCAGCACCCTGATCCCTTACCTTTTGGTTGACAATTTTCCAAAGCTTGGCCTGCTTACAGCTTGCCGCTTTTTGGAATGGGCGGCAGCCAATCCTCAAGGAGTCATAAGTTTGCCAACCGGAAAAACTCCTGAGTTTTTTATCAAATGGACTCAATACCTTCTGGAAAACTGGGATACAAAAAAAGGAAAGGAAGTCAGGGAGAAAAATGGTCTTGGAAACACTAAAAAGCCGGTTTTAAGTGATCTGACTTTCGTTCAAATCGATGAATTTTACCCTATTTCTTCCAAGCAGCAAAACAGTTTCTACGACTACGTCAATAAATTTTACATTCAGGGTTTTGGTCTCTCAAAGGAAAAAGCCATTTTAATCAATTCAGACGAAATTCCACTGGCTAATGGTCTTCACTTCAGTCAGGTGTTTCCGGATTTGAAAGTTGATTTAAGCTTAAGATTCAGAGATCCTAAAACCGATCTTGAAAAAATTCAGCAGCAATCAATTTACATGATTGATCAATGGTGCGGTGAGTATGAGCAGAGAATCAGAGATGCCGGCGGAATCGGATTCTTCCTTGGTGGGATCGGACCGGATGGTCATATCGCCTTCAACACAAGAGGATCACATATTTTTTCTGTCACCCGACTGACTGAAACCAACTTTGAAACACAGGCCGTTGCAGCGGGAGATTTGGGTGGAATTGAAATTTCTTCCAACAGATTGGTAATCACAATCGGTTTGGATACCATCGTCTACAATCCTGAAGCTGTCGGAATCATCATCGCCGCAGGAGAAGCCAAAGCCGGTATCGTGAAGGATTCTCTGGAAACAAAACTGAATAACGTCTATCCGGCAACTGTCCTTCAGAAACTTAAAAATGGTCGATTTTACCTGACGAAAGGAGCCGCAGTAAAGCTGACCGACTCCATGGATTCTTACTACCAAAAAGGTGAATGGACCTGGGAAAAGACAGAAAGATCAGTCATTGATCTTTGCAGAAAAATAAAAAAATACGGTCATCGAATCAAAATCGAGGATTTGAAAGCTGACCGATACACCCGATTGATTCCGGGTCTTTCCGAAGACACTGTAAATCAGGTCATGAAAAGCATCGAAGCCAAGCTTTCCAAAGGTTTGGAACAGGAACA
>VFKK01000133.1 GCA_009885605.1 Cyclobacteriaceae bacterium
CAGCATTTCACATTCGGATTAAACTTTGTGAAAATGCCTGAGGGATTATTTTTCCAAATCCAAACATGAAGTTCGTAGTTATCGAAATTAAGAGGAATTGGAGCAAAAGCTGTATCAAACTCCTGAATACCAAAATAAGGTTTCATCGCATTTTCCAAATCCCAAGGCGCTTTCTCGATGATGAATTCTACAGCAACCAGATTCAATTTCCCCTGCTTGTCCATTTCATATAGAAGCGCTTCTGGTTGGGTGGGGTCAAATACTCCATTGACAATGCCAGAATTGACATAGTGATAGCCCATTGCTCCAAGGCTGGGATGGGAAACGCATACCGATCCTAATCTATATCCTGCATCTTCAGCAACTTCGATTCTATGATACTTAGCGGTAGCAGCCCGAAGATTTGCCATCATATTGAGCGTGGTGGGATCCATTCTCAGGTTTTCCAAAGGATTGGCAAAAGGTTCATCCATAACTTTTTCAAGATCCGAACTGGGATCCAACGGGAGGGAAGGGTCGCTGTTTTCAGAGATACAGCTTGATTGGGCTACGATTGCGATCAGAATCAGCAAGAAGCCCCACTGAATTTTAAAAGAGGTGTTCTTCATTGGTTTTTGGGTTTTGGTGTAGGAAGGATTAATTAAAATTAAAAACCACGAGGGTACCGGGTACAAAACACTTTGCTTACTAAAAAGCAGGTACCTATCAGGTATTAAAATTTACAAAAATGAAAGTTAAATATCTAGCATATAATAATTTAAGTTTTTTCAACTGGCTATTTGAAGAAATGAATGTGTGATTTGAAAACTAGTAAGATCCCTTTCAATTACCCGATACTTATCTCCGGGGGTGATGTTTTGTGGGGCAAAAACAAAATTGAAAGCGAAAAGGAGGGAGAGAAATCCTTAGGTTGAGTAATCTGTTACTGATTTTTGACTCATTAATAACCATTTACTGAGTCCAACTATTTTTCACTTCCAAAAGACATCCATCAGCTTTTCACTGTCTGCGCCCTATAAGCAGTGAAAAAAAAACTGAACAGCACTCAATCCAACATTTCGCTCGACCTCGTAATTCTTTTTAAATCAATCAGAATCCACTTGGCATCTGCTTTGATTTTTTAAGGATTAAACTAAAACCGAGTTATTAACCTAAAAACACCAAAATGAAAAATGAACTAATTAAACCAAGCGGACTGGTGATGAACTCAGATCGTCGGCTTTTTCTGAAAAGAGGCTCTCTGTCGGTAGCAGCAGCAGGTTTGCTGATGATCGGATGTAACGATGACGAGCAGATCCCAATGAATCCTGCAGTGAGCTTGGGTTCCGGAGACACCGGAATCTTAAACTATGCCTATGCGCTCGAGCAATTGGAGGCAGCATTCTATGCAGCAGTGATCAAGGGAGGCTATTTTGCAAATGCAAATGCGGAGGAAAAACAAATCATGGGAGACATTGAAAAGCACGAAAGAGCACACAGAGAATTTTTCAAAGCAGCTTTAGGAAAAGCAGCTATTGAAGATTTGGAAGTGAACTTCAGCAGTATTGATTTTGGAAGCAGAAGCTCCGTGTTGGGAGCAGCAAAGACTTTCGAAGATTTGGGAGTAGCAGCTTACAATGGAGCAGGCAAATTTTTGGTAAGTGCAGACTTATTGTTGATCGCAGGCAAGATCGTATCCGTGGAGGCAAGACATGCCGCAGCTATCAGAGATTTGATCAATCCGGGATCTGCTGACTTCGCAGGAGATGACCTGATCGATGTCAACGGGTTGGAGCGAACGCTCAGTTTTTCTCAGGTGCTGACTGCAGCCAGTGCTTATGTCATCACGCCGCTGGACTTCAGCCAGCTGCCTAGCTAATTTTCACCACAAAAAGAATCAGATATGAACTTGATAAAATTGCTCGATACCATTTGCCCGGACACGAAAAGTTCGGAAGAAAAAGATTTGTTTTTCTCCAGAAGAGAATCCTTCAGGAAGTTTGGAGATTTCGGTAAAAAAGTTGCTTTGGCAGCGGTGCCCTTGGCTATCCTGAGTTCCCTGCCGCGCATTGCAAAGGCAGATACAGCTAGCTTGATAGGGGTTTTGAATTATGCTTTGACACTGGAACATCTGGAATACAGATACTACCAAATGGGATTGGATTCAGGTGTAATCAATGCAGCTGACCGTGTGATCTTCCAGAAAATACGTGATCACGAATTGGCTCACGTGAAGTTTTTGCAGGAAGTAATTGGTAATGTACTGAAAGGTACGCCAGTAGCTGAGCCTAAGTTTGACTTTACAGCAAAAGGTAACTTTAAGCCCTTCTCAGATTATCCTACGTTTTTGGCACTTTCGCAAGCTTTCGAAGATACGGGAGTAAGAGCTTACAAAGGTCAGGCGGCTAATGTCATGGAAAGTGATGTGGTCTTGACTGCGGCGCTTTCGATCCACTCAGTGGAAGCAAGACATGCTTCGATGGTGAGAAGATTGCGAACCAAAAAAGGTTTGGATACAGCCAAAGGCTGGATCAGCAATGGAAGTATTGGATCCTTGCCAGCAGCTACACAGGCGATCTATGCCGGTGAAGAAAATGTCATGCACGCAGGAGTAAATGTGGTCAGTCTTACAGGATTAGATGCTACCGCAGTGTCGGAAGCATGGGATGAGCCGCTAAATAAAGAGCAGGTTTTGGGAATCGCTTCCCTATTCCTCGCCTGATACTTTTCAATAGTTGGGTTTGGGTGTTAGATGTCACTTCCGTTTGGAGGTGGCATCTTTTTTTATCCCAGGTAGATGCGATACAGACTGAGCCTGGAGATGGCCGGATGATCGATGAGTTCGGGATGCTCAAAGTCCTGCCAATACCTCATTCCGATTTTTTGCATGACGCGAAGCGAGGCCAGATTTCCAAGGGAAGCCATCGAAAGAATCTCGGGGATTCCTTTTTCTTTTGCAAAATCCAGGCATGCCTGTGCGCCTTCGGTTGTGAGTCCATGATTCCAAAACTCTTTTCGGATTCTCCAGCCGATATCGACGCAGGGAGTGAAGCTCGCCTCAAAAGTCTTCCATCCCAGTCCGATCATTCCCACGAGTTCCCGGGTTTCCAGCAGATCCACTGCGAAATAGCAATAGCCTTTGTCTTCAAAAAGTCGGTTCATCCGCTCCATCATTGCGGTTGATTCCTGCTCACTTAGCGGTTTTTGGAAAAAGCGCATGATCTCCGGATCGGAATTCATTGCTGCGAAAGCAGGTAAATCGGCTTCGTTCCAAGTGCGAAAGCCCATTCGGGGAGTGGTGAAGAGGTAGGTGGCAGGATCCAAGAGAAAATAGAATTCAGGCTTAATATCGATTTCAAATTCGAAAATTCAAAGAAATGGATTGGTTGGAGATACATTCTCTCGGTCGTAACCGAAAAATAACCTGTGATTTTTCGGTTACGACCCATTCTAAATTCTTCATTCTCCATTCTTCATTTTAAATTTTAAATTCTCCATTTCAAATTCTACACTGCCATCCCGTTAAACGGATTAAATCGCCTTCTTCCCACGCTCATCCCCACTGCCCGGCACACGGTTTTGTCTCCAAACTTGGTGTTGATCTTGTCCAGCGCCTGATAGAGATTGATCTGCTCCTGCGTGTCTTCGAAAATGTTGATCTGATAGTTGCCATAGACGAGCGAACTGAATCTCACTCCGATCAGGCGGATGAGTAAGCGACGGTTGTACAGCTTGCGGAAAAGCTCTTTGACGATAGGGATCAGCGTATGATCCGTCGAAGTGTAGGGAATCCGGTGCTGCACCGTATGAGTATCGAAGTCCGAGTAGCGGATCTTCACACTTACGCAGGCGCTGAGTTGGCGATTTTGGCGAAGCTTGGTTGTGAGTTGCTCCGTCATGGCGATCAGCGTGGCTTCCAGCATTTTCACGTCGATGGTGTCCTGTTCGAACGTGTTTTCGGTGGAGATCGACTTGGCTTCCGAGTAAGGTGTGACCGGAGACAGGTCGATCCCGTTGGCTTTTTCCCAGATCATATTTCCATTTTTTCCGAAGGTCGCTTCCAGCAGTTCGGCGGGCATCTGCTGGAGCGTGTGGACTTTTTTCACGCCCATGTTGTAAAGCATATGTGCCGTCTTTTCACCGATCATAGGAATTTTGCGAACGGATAGGGGAGCGAGGAAAGGCTTTTCTTCTCCGAAAGGAATCTGCTTCTCGTTATTGGGTTTAGCTTCTCCTGTCGCAACTTTGGACACGGTTTTATTTTCAGACAGGCCCAGAGAAATCGGCAGGCCGGTTTCTTTGATGATGCGTCGGCGGATCTGCTGCGAAAGTTTAAAACATCCGAAAAACCGATCCATCCCAGTGAGATCAATGTAAAACTCGTCGATGGATGCTTTCTCGAAAAGCGGAACTTCCTCCCGGATGATCTCGGTGATTTCGTGGGATTTTTGGCTGTATTTCTCAAAATCTCCCCGGATGATCAGCGCTTCCGGGCAGAGCTGCCGGGCCGTCCGCATGGGCATAGCCGAATGTACTCCAAACTTCCGCGCTTCGTAGCTGCAGGAAGCGACTACTCCCCGGTCGCCGGATCCTCCGATCAGAATCGGCTTACCATTCAGCCTGCTGTCAAAAAGCCGCTCTACTGACACGAAATAGGAATCCAGGTCCATGTGTACGATACTTCTTCTCCCTTCCATAGCTTTTGTTGATATAATTGACAATTACTTGTTTATAATTTAATCATATCTTTTATATTTGGATTGGCAAGTTTTGGAAAGTGGCGATAGTTGACAGTTAAAAAAAGATAGGCTTCGCGAGAAAGGGGGACTGTCTTGATTTTCGCCATTCTTGAAGAAGAAGATATGCTTCGCGAGATAGGTGCAACTATCTCGGCTTTAGCCATATCTTGAAAATATCTGCGTAGCTATCTTAAAATTATTTCATAACATATGGTTTACCCTTTATCGTCAAATCTCAAATTCCTCCGAAAAAAGAAGGGCCTGACTCAGGAAGCCCTGGCTGAAGCCTTGGGAATCTCCCGATCCAAGCTTGCCGGATACGAGCTGAACATCAATCCTCCTATTGAGACGCTGGTGAAAATCTCCGATTATCTGCGCGTCTCACTGGATATTCTCGTGAAGGAGGATCTTTCTTCTTATACGGAATTTAAACTCCGCGAACTTCTGGAGACGGATCAGTTTCTGCGGGGGAGAAATCTTCGAATCCTCGCAACAACCGTCGATGATCAGGGAAGGGAATTGATTGAAGTGGTTTCGCAGCGAGCCAAGGCAAGTTACCTGGCAGGGTTTTCAGACCCGGAGTTTATTGCGGAGTTACCACGATTTGCTTTGCCTTTTCTCCCAATGGACAAGAAGCACCGGGTTTTTCAGGTGGACGGAGATTCTATGCTTCCAATTCCCGACGGAGCCTGGATCGTCTGCGAATACGTGGATGACTGGCTGGCTATCAAAGATGGTGAGCGCTATGTGATCGTGACCGAGCAGGATGGGGTTACTTTCAAAATCGCCTACAACCGGATCAAAGACGAACAAAAGCTTTTGCTATGCTCTGCAAATCCGATTTATGTTCCTTTCGAAGTTGAAATCGAGCAAGTGAGGGAAGTTTGGAGGTATCGATTGGCGATGGTTTAGGAGTTTTATGTTCAGTTGCAGTGATCAGTCACAGAGATCAGTCGCATTGAGCAGTTTTCAGCAAATGTTCAATCACTCCAGCGACGCTAATAACCCATTTAAACCACTAACCTTTTAAACTATTAACCTCTTAATAACCCAGTAACCAATTCACCAATGCCCATCATCCCATCAACTCTTGGAAATATTCTGATCAACTCGCGAGAGGGCTGTCTCTCCGAACTCCGATTTACGGATGAGGAGGTTACGGACGAATTATCAGACCATGTGCTAATAGAAACGAAAAATCAGTTAGAAGAGTACTTTTCCGGAAACCGAAAAATCTTCAATATCCCGATTGGGCTGGGTGGAACAGAGTTTCAGCAGAAAGTCTGGATGGCGGTGAATGAGATTCCTTTCGGGCAGACGACTACTTATATGAAGATTTCGCAGAAACTCGGAAACCCCGCCGCCATCCGAGCGGTGGGAGCTGCCATTGGTGCAAATCCGATCTTGATTATCTTGCCTTGCCATCGGATCATCGGGACAAACGGGCAACTTACCGGTTACGCAGGAGGACTCGACCGAAAGCGATCCCTGCTGGATTTGGAAGGACATGCTTCTCAGGGAAGTTTGTTTTAGTGTTCAGATTACAGTCTCAGAGATCAGCAGTTCTGGAAACTGTGACTGGATACTGATCACTTGTCCTCCAATTCCACGATTACCTCAATCTCCACTGCCATATTATTTGGCAAGGCTGCTACACCAACTGCTGATCGGGCATGTTTGCCTTTTTCACCAAATACTTCCACCATCAAATCCGAGAAACCGTTTATCACTTTCGGATGAGCGGTGAAATCAGGCGCGGAATTGACCATTCCCAGCACTTTTACAAATTGTTTGATTCGACTCAGATCCCCTGTAGCAGCTTTCAAAACTGCAATGACTTCCAGGCCGGTTTCTCTGGAAGCCTGATAGCCTTCTTCCACAGAGAGATCAGCGCCGACTTTTCCATAGACTTTTGGACCCCCGCCGGAGAGATACAGCAAGTTCCCAACTTGCTTCCACTTCACGTAGTTGGCGATTGGAAGGCTTACTTCAGGGATTTCAAGACCCATGGCTTTTAGCTTTTCTTCAGGAGTTTGAGCATTTGCAAAAAAGGGAATGAAAAAGATGAGCGTGAGGGCGATGAGCAGATTTTTAACTTTCATGAGTTTGGCGATAGATTTTCTATTTCTAAGCTAGTCGTTTCTTTTTACTTTTAGGGACTCAATTACCTATTTTCTCTTTCAAAAATGGATCAAATTCAGATTCTTCCTTATTCGCCAGAATTCAATTCTCATTTTAAATCAATTAACACTGCCTGGGTGGAGGAGTTGTTTTCGCTGGAGCCGTTTGATATTGCTCAGTTTGAAAGACCTGAGGAAGTGATCGTCAATCCAGGAGGTACGATTATTTTTGCGAAACTGGGAGAAGAAATAGTCGGAACAGTAGCACTCTACAAAACCGGCGAAGATACGTTTGAAATGATCAAAATGGGTGTATCACCTTCTGCACAGAGGAAAGGAATTGGGATGATTTTAGGTAAAGAAATCCTGGAGAAAGCCAAAGAAATGGGAGCTCGTAAAGTTGTTTTGTATAGCAATACAAAGCTTATACCGGCTCTCCGAATTTATAAAAAATTGGGTTTTACATTCGTTGTTCCGGAGGCCGGCAAGTATTGTCGCTGTGATGTGAAAATGGAAATTTATCTGTGAGTTCAGATTATTATCACATTGAAAACTGATTTCTATCAGGTATTTTTTTAGGGCAAATGTTGAAATTGGTATTCAAACTTTAAGCAAGTACTACCATGAAAACGATCGTCGTTCCTTTTGATTTCTCTTCATATTCTGTTGCAGCACTTAAAACCGCTCAGAAAATTAGCGCCAAGTCCGGAGCCAAAATCGTCTGTATCACAGTCATTCCATCCGAAATTGACTGGGATTTACTTTCTGATGAAGCTAGGAAAAAATATCCTAAACTCTTGGAGGAGAGACAAGAAGCAATGGATGTGCTACCGGAATACATTTCAGCCATCGCACCAGCAAAAGCCCCTATCGAAACCATTTTTAGAATCGGAGTTCCCAATGAATTGATTCTTAGGGTGATTGATGAGTCTAATGCTGATTTAGTCGTGTTGGGAGCCTATGGAAAAGGCTATGTCGAGGGTAAATTTATTGGCTCCACTCTTCAGAAAGTGCTTCGAAAAGCACCTTGCCCGGTTTTAGCTGTAAAGCATGCATTGGATGGAAATGATTTTCGAAAATTGGCGTTTGCTTCTGTTTTTGAGGAAGGTGCCAAGTTGGCTTTTGATAAAGTGAAGCCTTTGCTGAAACTATTTAAGCCAAGTATTCATCTTCTTTATGTAAACACCCCCTCGAATTTCTTACAATCCAAATATGCTGAGGAGGGGATCGTGAAATTCAAAAAGGGAAATGAGGAAATAAATTTCCATCAGGAGATTTACAACCATACGGATGTTGAAAATGGGATAATTGAGTTTGCTGAATCCCAAAAAATCAATTGGGTAACGATAGTATCAGGTCATCATGAAAAAAGTCCTGCATACCAAGTCGGTACTACTGAGATAGTTTTATTCAAAAGTGAATTAGCGGTATTAAGTGTAAAAGCTTGATTACCAAAATCGGAATGACTTCTCGTAAATTCTGTTTCTAAGAAACCAGTTATCAAATATGTCTCTTGAGAAGTGTATTTCAAGACCAACATTTACAGTCATATAACCATCATATCGGTGGGTGAGTCCGGAGCCTCTTCGGACTCTTCCTGCGTTTCTCAAGATTTTTGCGACGTCAGGTTCACCATTATCAAGGACGAAACTTGGATTTCGGATGGCTAGTCGGAGCCTGTCCGGATTACTGCCATCTCCATTTACTCCGTAGTCTTCTACTAAATCAAGGTAAAATTCACTGACATTATAGGCTGAAATATCATCCATATAATCCGTGAGCGTAAATCTGTAATTCCCCTCAAAAGTCAAATCCATATACACATTGAGCTTGTATTTAAAGCCCAATCCCATGGGAAAAGTTATTATATAGCGCTCATAGGGATTGTTTTCAAGTTGTAGGGGACGCAAATCCACCCACTCACCCCGGAGCAAAGTTTCCGGATTATTTGTGGACATCCCAAGCCCGAAAAATATGTAAGGATTCCAAAGCGGGCGGTGAATGTTGGGAACTTTTACCGGGTGCCAGTAATATTCAACGATACCGGTCACCTCCCAATTTTGAGCGCGGAAATTTAGGTTTCTGGGAGGCCTGTTACTTCTTGGGTCTGACGGAGGATCTGAGCCGGACATTTTGATGTAAGAAAAATCACCCCTCGCTCTTAAATGAGTTCCAAACGTATAATGAAAAGCTGCATTGGCATTCCAATCCGGTTGAACTCCTTCATTGTATTTCCAAAAGGAATAAAGCTCACCAAAATATTGAGTTGCACCGAGACTTGCTGAAAAGGACCAAGGCTCTTCAAATCGGTAGCGGTAAAAGCTCTGCGAATGAGCAGACCAGCTGATTAAAAATAAGCAAATGAAAGCAAGCTTTTTCATGGATGGCCAACGGCACTTTTGCAACAAATGACTTTAATACGAAAAATAGGCTATTTAATTAGATTTTCAAATTAGGATCTCAGTTGTATATCAATTTGAAAAAAGGGGAATCCATTTTTTTTTCCGGTTTTTCCCTAAGATTTTGTCGGGAAATTGACTTTAATAATTTCATTGCCAGTCGAAGAATCCGTAATTGAGGGCTTTAAAGGAATTGTAAATCCTGCTCTTTCTTACTTCGAATTTTCCTAACTCACCACTATTTATTAAACTCTCATTTAATTTTTCTTTCATAGAAATACGATCTACTTTATCCAAATTTAAGACCCTATTTTATTTATGAATAGACGTTAAAACTAATTTAATTTTAATTACTGTTTCAATTCGATATTTAATTCTGTTTTAGGTCTTGGAGGCTCAAGGATTTAAAATATTTGATTGAATTTGGTTAATTTTAGGCTATGAGTAAGCAAAGAGAAGAACTTGAACACAGACTGAGACTCCGAAATATTAAGCTTTCAGATTATGAAGATATTCGGGAAATCATGGTTGCTATCTATAAAAATCAGGGTGGAGCCTGGACCAAAGAAGAATTGAAGAATCAACTCAAAGCATTTCCGGAAGGTCAGATTTGCATTGAGGATAATGGTAAGGTGGTTGCAGCTGCTCTGAGTTTGGTCGTGGATTATGCCCGCTTTGGAGATAATCATACTTACGATCAAATCACCGGTTTTGGAAAGTTTGACACCCATGATGATGATGGGGATACCTTATATGGTACGGATGTTTTTGTGCATTCTGATTACAGAGGGATGCGAATCGGCCGTCGTCTGTACGATGCGCGTAAAGAGCTTTGCGAAAATCTGAACTTGCGGTCGATCATTGCAGGTGGCAGAATTCCTGGCTATTCCAAATATGCCGATGAAATGACCCCGCGGAAATATATTGATCTGGTCAAAAACAAAGAGATTTTTGATCCGGTGCTTTCCTTTCAGTTGGCCAATGAATTTCACGTTCGTAAAGTGATTACCAAGTATTTGCCTTCGGATACTGATTCCAGAGCGTATGCTACTTTGCTGGAGTGGATCAATATCTATTACGAAAAAGACGAAAAACTGATCGGTAATAAGAAATCGATTGTTCGTCTTGGATTGGTGCAGTGGAAAATGCGTCGATTCTCCAATGTCGATGATTTGATGCAGCAGGTAGAGTTTTTCGTAGATACAATCTCCGGATACAAATCTGATTTTTGCCTTTTGCCCGAGTTTTTCAATGCGCCATTACTTGCAGAATTTAATGACATGGATGCCTCCGAGGCAATTCGTAATCTCGCTGATTACACCGACGAGATTGTAAGCCGAATGAGTGATCTCGCAGTATCTTATAACGTTAACATTATCGCCGGTTCCATGCCGGAATATGACGGCAAAAAACTTCGAAATGTGAGTTACCTCTGCCGTCGTGATGGTACACATGGCAAGCAATACAAGCTCCATATTACACCTGATGAAGCTTCCTATTGGGGACTTCAGGGAGGAAATGGTATCAATGTATTTGAGACAGATGCAGGAAGGATTGGGATCCTGATTTGTTATGATGTGGAATTTCCTGAACTGGGAAGAATTCTCGCTGAGCAAGAGATGGATATACTTTTTGTGCCATTCTGGACAGATACCAAAAATGCCTTTCTCCGGGTTAATACCTGTGCAAAATCCCGTGCAATCGAAAATGAGTGCTATGTGGCTATTACCGGTTCGGTTGGCAATCTTCCGAAAGTGGAGAACATGGATATTCAATACTCTCAGGCGGCGATTTTCTCGCCTTCAGATTTCTCTTTTCCCCACGATGCTGTAGTGGCACAAGCCTCTGAAAACGAGGAAACGATCATTGTCGCGGACGTGGATTTGGACTTGCTTACCAAGCAGCGCAAAGCAGGTAGCGTAAGAAACCTGGAGCAAAGAAGACTTGACCTTTATTCGATTCAATGGAAACAGAAAAAATAATTCAGGACTATTTCAACTTGGTTTCTGAAGAAAACTGGCAACGCGCCAGAAATATTAAACTTCTCATCACGGATATCGATGGAGTCCTCACCGACGGGGGAATTATCTATGACAATCTCGGCACGGAGTACAAAAAGTTCAATGTGAAGGACGGTCTCATTGTTCAATATCTTCGCAAGAGCAAAATTATGGTAGGAGCAATCACGGGACGAACTTCTCAGGTTGTAGAAAACCGCTGCGAAGAACTGAAATTTGATTTCCACTACCATGGAGTAAAGGACAAAGGAAGAAAGCTTCAGGAAGTATTGGAAACTTTGGAAATCGGTCTTGAAGAAGTCGCATTTATTGGGGATGACCTGATTGACTTGCCGATTTTGGCAAAAGTCGGTTTTGCCATCGCTCCTTCCGATGCGCTGGAATACATCAAGCCACATGCTCACTATGTTTCTTCTTACGCCGGAGGCAAAGGAGTTTTTCGTGAAGTCGCTGATTTAATTCTCCATTCCAAAGGTCTTTTAATTCCCATCCTAGAAAATTTATCCAAGAAAGAATCATGATTAGAAATACTCAACCCATGAAAATCACCGAAGATGTGATTCTGGGATTAGATAAGCCAGTTCTTTTTTCAGGTCCATGTGCGGTGGAGAGTTATGACATTTGCCTGGAAATCGGGACAAAAGTCAAAGCCTGGGCAGATGAAAATGGGTTTTCTTACGTGTTCAAAGCTTCTTTTGACAAAGCAAACAGAACCTCTTCAGGCTCCTTTAGAAGCATCGGAATGGACAAATCACTGGAGGTTTTGCAGCGGGTAGGTAAAGCGCTGAACGTTCCTTTGGTTACAGATATTCACGAGAGTTACCAAGCTGCAGAAGTGGCCGAAGTAGTGGATGTGCTACAGATTCCGGCGTTTCTTTGCCGTCAAACCGATTTGCTTTTGGCCGCAGGCCAGACAGGAAAAGCAGTGAAGATCAAGCGAGGCCAATTCATGGCTCCTGAGGATATGCAATACGCGGTAACAAAAGTACGCTCAACTGGTAATGAAAATGTCTGCCTGACAGAGCGAGGTTTTTCGCTCGGTTATCACAATTTGGTGGTTGATATGCGCGGATTGCCGATCATGAGACAGTTTGCGCCGGTTGTTTTCGATATCACTCACTCCGTGCAGCAGCCCGGAGGCCAAGGCGGGACCAGTGGAGGACAGAGAGAATTTGCCCCAATTCTGGCAAGAGCTGCCGCAGCTACGGGAATTGATGGATTTTTTATTGAGACACATCCAGAGCCTGCAAAGGCACTAAGTGATGGACCAAACTTAATTCCTCTTCATAGAATGGGAGATTTTCTCAGGATGCTAAAAGAAGCATGGGTTTTGGGAAGAAAATATCAGGACTTCCAAGTGGAGTGATTCCGTAAACATTTATATGAAAAAAGTAATAATTATTGTCTTAGTTTTAGGTGTGATTTTGGGTATTCTATGGGTTACTCTAATAAATAAAAAGTCAGATTTAACCGACGAATTACAAACCAGACTGGATAGTGAAATCTCAGAG
>VFKK01000225.1 GCA_009885605.1 Cyclobacteriaceae bacterium
AATACGGGTAAAGGCAATTCATTACAACTGCCAGGAATATGCTGTATATTCGGCTCCGAAAAAATGCCGTAAAGGCGATCGATTTGCCCATAAAGTTTATATAAAAAAGATTCAAAAAAGTCCTATCAATATAGTCCTATGAATTTTAAAAAGAAAGTTTTCAGTCTTTTTTTATTGATATTCAGTTGTTTAACTTTAATTCAAGCCCAGGACTATCGGGTAAGCCTGCTGACCTGTGATCCCGGCGAGGAATTATACAGCGCTTTTGGCCACAGTGCGATTAGGGTTCTGGATCCGGAGACCGGGCAGGATTTTGTCTTCAACTACGGCACGTTCAATTTTAACACGCCGAACTTCTACGGCAAATTCGCAGGAGGGAAATTGGATTACATGCTCAGCGTAAGCACCTATGCTGATTTTCTGGAAGATTACCACAATCAACAGCGAAATGTCCGGGAGCAAGTCCTGAATCTGAGTACCGAGCAAGCTCAATTCTTGGTCGAATATCTTCAGATAAACTATTCTCCCGAGCGAAGAAACTATCGCTATGAGTTCTTTTTCAATAACTGCGCTACCAAGATCCGTGATGCAATGGAACTCACCCTTGGGGACAAACTAATCTGGAATGATCAGTTGAAAGAAGCTGACGAGAAGACGTTCAGGAATCTGATTGATGAATATGTCTTAAGATTACCCTGGGCGGATTTGGGAATCGACCTGGCACTCGGAGCAGTCATTGATCGGGATGCTACGCCACGCGAAGAGCAGTTTTTGCCCGATTACATGGAAGCAGCTTTTGCAAGAGCAGAAATCCAAGGAGATGGGCCTACGCGGCCTTTTGTGAAGGAGTCCAGCGTGATTTTGGAATATCCAAACAATGGATTCAGTATGAGCGCGATTAATCCCTATTGGATTTTCTGGGTAGTTGCCATTCTTTTTACGGCCATCACCTTCATCGGATTCAAAAAGAAAAAGCTCCTGATAGGATTTGACGTGGTGTTCTTCAGTATTCTGGGTATAATGGGAATCGTGATTTTCTTTCTTTGGTTTGCCACAGAACATACCGCGACGAAGTGGAACTGGAATTTGCTTTGGGCATTTCCAGGGCATTTGGTTCTGGCCATATCACTTTTGTCCAAGACGGTCAAACCATGGGTGAAGCAATACTTGCTTTTTGCCTTGATTTTGGCGGACGCCGCAGTCGTATTCTGGATTTTAGGTTGGGAATCTTTCCATCCAAGTCTGATTCCGATTATGCTGGTTTTGATTCTCCGGACTAATTACCTCTATTATAATGTAGGTAAGCAAAAGCCGATTGAGAGGTAAGTTTTCAATTTTACAAACTTTTATATGATTATCCGCAATTCTGCCAGTAAGGTGAAAATGAGGTGAGAAAATGGCGGATAATCGTCCACAGACGACGGTCGACTGACCACAGTTGCTGCATTTGAACTTCAGAGCTTGTTTTATTTGGCTAGTGGCAAGAAAGCGTACATACATAAACTTTTATATAGGGTGAGCGTGTTGAGTATCTTTAGACAAGTCCCATGGAATTCAAACTTACCTCCGATTATCAGCCTACCGGTGACCAGCCCAAAGCAATTGCTAAGCTGGTCGAAGGTGTAAACAATGGTGATCCTGCGCAGGTACTTCTCGGCGTAACCGGTTCGGGCAAGACGTTCACCATTGCAAATCTTATCCAGCAAACTCAGAAACCCACCTTGGTGCTGAGCCATAATAAGACACTTGCGGCCCAGCTTTACGGTGAATTCAAGCAGTTTTTTCCTGAGAATGCTGTCGAATATTTTATTTCCTACTACGACTACTACCAGCCGGAAGCATTCATTCCGAGCTCTGGTACTTACATAGAAAAGGATCTCTCCATCAACGAAGAGATCGAAAAACTTCGCCTGAGCGCTTCTTCCTCTTTGCTCACTGGGCGAAGAGACGTGATCGTGGTGGCGTCCGTTTCTTGTATTTACGGTATTGGTAACCCGGAAGAATTTGCAAAAAACGTCATCAAACTCCAGGAAGGAGACCGGATTGCAAGGAATCAGTTGCTTTTCAAGTTGGTGGACATCCTTTATAGCCGAACGCAGCTTGACTTGACTCATGGCACCTTTCGGGTCAAAGGAGATACTGTCGATATTTTTCTGGCATATGCGGATTTTGGTTACCGGATTTTCTTTTGGGGAGATGAAATTGAAGCGATCCATCGAATCGATCCGACAACAGGAAAGAAGCTTTCAGATGAAAAGATCATCTCGATTTTCCCGGCCAATTTATTCGTCACGGGAAGAGACCTCATCGAAACTGCGATGAGGGAAATTCAGGATGATATGGTGGGGCAGGTCAATTTCTTCGAAAAAGAAGGAAAGTTCATCGAAGCAAAACGAATTCAGGAAAGGACCGAGTTTGATCTGGAAATGATCAAAGAATTGGGCTATTGTTCGGGGGTAGAGAATTATTCCAGATATTTTGATCGAAGACAACCCGGCATGAGACCATTCTGCCTGATGGATTATTTCCCGGAAGATTACTTACTCGTGATTGACGAAAGCCATGTCACAGTCCCTCAGGTTCGGGCGATGTGGGGCGGGGACCGTTCCAGAAAAGTCAACCTGGTTGATTTTGGATTCAGGCTTCCTTCAGCTTTGGATAACAGACCTCTGAAATTTGAGGAGTTTGAGAATATGGTCAATCAGGTGATATACGTCTCTGCTACTCCTGCGGACTACGAACTTGCCTTGACGGAGGGAGAGGTGGTAGAGCAAATTATCCGGCCAACCGGTTTGCTGGATCCTACTATCGAAGTCAGGCCAAGCCAAAATCAGATTGATGATTTACTGGAGGAGATTGACCAAACCATCAAAACCGATGCACGCGTATTGGTAACGACGCTGACGAAAAGGATGGCCGAGGAACTTCAAAAATTTCTTGAGCGGGCCGGAGTGAAGTCACGCTACATTCACTCGGAAGTGAAAACACTTGATCGGGTTGAAATTCTGAGAGAATTAAGACTTGGTATTTTTGATGTTTTGGTTGGGGTGAACTTGCTTAGAGAAGGTCTCGATTTACCGGAGGTTTCACTGGTTGCGATTTTGGACGCGGATAAGGAAGGTTTCTTGCGAAATGAAAGAAGTCTTGTGCAGACAATTGGTCGGGCAGCCCGAAATCAAAATGGGCGAGTGATCATGTATGCAGATAAAATCACCCATTCAATGGAGTCTGCGATAGACGAAACCAAGCGCCGAAGAGCTATCCAAATAGAATACAATGCCGAACACGGGATCACTCCAACTACGATTACGAAGTCCCGTGAAAAAATCATGGGACAGACAAAAGTGGCAGATTCGAAGAAAAACCCACGGATGTATGCGGAGCCGATGCCTGGAGAAGGCTTCATGGCTGCTGATCCGGTTGTAGCTTATTTGAGCAAAGACAAATTGGAAAAACTGATCCAACAGACTCAAAAGTCCATGGAAAAAGCTGCCAAAGAGCTCAACTTTATGGAAGCTGCAAGACTTCGGGATGAATGGCAGTCGCAGAAAAACAGACTTGCAGAGCTTAACAGAGGTCCTGGAAGCAGATAATTTTCATTTTCACTCAAAGATTAATGACCCTGCAGGAAGTCAGGGCCTTGGCAGCTAAAGGCGAAGGCTTGAAGATTGAGTTCAAGAAAAAAGCATCCTATCCCGAAAAGATTGTTCGGGAGTTTATTGCTTTGGCCAATACTGCCGGGGGAGATTTATTGAT
>VFKK01000166.1 GCA_009885605.1 Cyclobacteriaceae bacterium
AACTCGAAAATCGGGATCTCAGCCGTGTCAAAATCATGTGGATTAATTACCCTCATATGCCGACCGGCGCAGCGGGAAGCAGGAAAATTCTGACTGAATTGGTGGCTTTTGCCAAAAAACATTCGATCGTCCTTCTCCACGACAATCCTTACAGTCACATCCTGAATACGGAACCACTCAGCATTTTGGCGATTCCAGGGGCGGAAGAAGTTGCGCTCGAACTCAACTCGCTCAGCAAAACTTTCAACATGCCCGGCTGGAGAATCGGGATGCTTTGTGGTCGTGCAGACTGGATCGAGGCGGTGCTAAAAGTCAAAAGCAACATGGACTCGGGGATGTTTCTGGGTTTGCAAAAAGGCGCGATTGCTGCGATGAATCTGGGAAAACCCTGGTTTACCGATCTGGATGAGCTTTATCAAAACAGAAGAAAACTCGTCTGGAAACTAGCTGATCTCCTTGGTCTGAGCTATGCAAAAGACGGTGCGGGCCTCTTTATCTGGTGCAAAGTGCCGGAGGGAAAATCTCCTGAAGAACTGGTCGATTACCTGCTTTACGAGAAAAATATATTTATCACTCCCGGCAAAATCTTCGGTCCGCAAGGCGAAGGCTATGTGCGCATTTCCCTCTGTATGCCCGAATTCAAAATCCTGGAGGCTATCAACCGAATCAAACCCTAACCCTTATGAAAAAAATACACATTGTCGGACTCGGCCTTCTTGGAGGTTCATTTGGTCTGGGAGCGAGATTAAAATTCCCCGAACTCATCATCACGGGAACGGATGCCAATCCTCAAAACCTGAAAGATGCGCTCACTTTAGGAATTATCACCGAAGTGAAAGACAAGCCGGATGCAGATACAGACATCGTCATCCTGGCCACTCCGGCAGATACTTTGGGCGATCTTTTGCTCAAAACTCTGGATCAGGTTGGCGAAGACACGCTGGTTTTCGACGTGGGTTCTACCAAAGCAAACCTGACTGCACTTCTTGCAAATCATCCGAAACGCAGACAATATCTGGCTGCTCACCCGATTGCAGGCACGGAGTATTCAGGTCCAAAAGCAGCTTTTGCTGAGCTTCTGGACAGAAAAGTGATGATCCTCTGCGAACTCGAAAAGACGGATCTTCACCTGAAGGAAAAGGCTTACAAACTCTTTGATGCGCTCAATCTGAAGTTGAGATTTATGGATCCTGAGGAGCACGATCGCCATTTGGCTTTTGTATCGCACCTTTCCCATATTTCCTCTTTTATGCTGGGAAAAACTGTCCTTCAAAAGATGGCAGACGAAAAAAACATCTTCGATATGGCAGGTTCCGGTTTCGCCTCAACCGTGAGATTGGCGAAGTCAAGTCCGGCTATGTGGGCACCCATCCTCACCGAAAACAAAGAAAATATCCTGAGTGCAATGGATGGGTACATCGCAAATCTGACTGCCTTTCGAAATAAAATTGAAGCGGGCGACGGCAAAGGACTTTATGAAGAAATGGCCGAAATCAATAAGATCAGAGAGATTTTGGATTTGGGAAAGTAAACTTGCTGTTGTCAGTTGTCACTTGTCAGATTGAAAAACTTCGAAATTCGATGTTCAGTATTCGTTATTAAAAAATAGACTCATTCTTCCTGCTTCTCCGGAAGCAGAACCATTTAATCAAAAAACCACGGAGAGATTCGTGGTTTTTTTTAACCCTCGTTGACACTTTTTTTCTGTGCAAGTTTTAGGACTTCGACACCCTAATAAATTTTAAAACTGCTTTTTATCAATTCCGAAAACTTCTTTTTTCCTCTCCAGTTTTCCAATCTTAATCAGAATTACTTTCTTTAATTCTTATCTGAAAAGCCGGTACTTTTTACATTCTCTCCTGTCAAACTGCGGAAAAATAACCCATCCATCAATCTATTTTTCAGGTTCTTTTTGATCATCGGGCAAAGGTTTTGACATTCTTTTCTTTTCGCTTCGGTTAGAACCGAAAAATCAAGAATATTCATAAAATATCACCCTAAACTGCTCAAAATGAAAGAAATAATAGATGCTGTAAATGCTGTAATT
>VFKK01000303.1 GCA_009885605.1 Cyclobacteriaceae bacterium
ACATTACCTAGGCCTTCTAAAAACTGTGAAGCATAAGAGTTCCCAAAAAGAACCGTCACCACTTTTTGTCTTTTGCTCAAAAGCCGAAGCAATTCCACATCGCCGGGAGCAATCCCAAAAGCCCGCTTAGGGCTATTCGTCACTCCCATTAAACCAACCACCACCACATCGAAATCCTCGAGTTGTTTCATGAGGTTGTAATGAGAGGATTCGTTTCCGGCTTTTTCGATATTAAAATGCTCGAAGGAAGCATATTTACTCAGGTATTTTTGAAAGTCTTTTCCTTCACCACCAATACTCACACTTGCAAATTTCTTCAAATCCAGCTGAGTAAACGGGAGCAAATCATCCTTGTTTGCAGCAATGGTAATCGCATCTGCGTAAAGTTTTTCACGGATTTGAGCTGTTTTGGGAGTATTCAAACGCTCCACCAGCCCAAACGTATTAATAGGTTTGTAGTGATTTAGTCCCGCCCAATATTTTGCTTTCAGTACTTTTTTTACCCTGCGATCAATTTCTTTCTCGGATATTAATCCATCCTCCACGGCTTGTTTGATCAGGTCTTTTGCTTTTGCCACATCCTGAGAATAGACCAAGACATCATTTCCGGCGAGCAAGGCCTTCAAATCCACTTCTCCGGGAGAATTGACATTTGCCACTCCTTGCATATTCAACGCGTCAGTGAATACCAAACCCTGGAAATTCATCCTGTTTTGGAGCAGGTCGGTTACCACTTTTTTGGAAAGGCTTGTAGGTATGTTTTCCGCATTATCCAGGCTCGGGATATTCAGATGAGCCACCATTACAGACATCAGATTTGCTTTGAAAAGCTCCTGATAGGGGTATAGATCCACATCCCAAATTCTTTGTTCCTGATGCTTGATTACCGGAAGATCAAAGTGACTATCGTCTTCTGTATCTCCATGACCGGGAAAATGCTTGGCGTTTGCAATTACCCCATTTTCCTGCAAACCTTTCATGTAGGCTAAAGCACGACGGGCAACAACTTCTCTGCTCTCTCCAAAAGCCCGATATCCAATAACAGGATTTTTGGGATTGGAATTTACATCAACTACCGGGGCAAAATTGATATGCATCCCCAATTCTTTGAATTGGCGGGCCATTTCTGTCCCCATTTCATAGATCAATTCGGTATCTTGAATTGCTCCCAGCGTCATTGCCTTCGGAAAATCGGGCACTGAATCAAGTCGCATACTGATTCCCCATTCAGCATCCATGGCGATAAAAAGCGGAGTTTTTGATTGAGCCTGATAGTAATTGGTCAACCGAGCTTGGCGATCAGGTCCACCCTGAAAAAAAATCAATCCTCCAAGATTTTCGGTTTTCACCAAATTACTGATCTCGTCCACATGCTTCTGATCTTTGTTGGAATAAGCGGCAACCATGAAAAGCTGCCCTAACCTTTCCTCAAAAGTTAAACCTTCAAAAACGCTGTCCACCCAACTGAGCTGATCCATTTGGTCAGGGCTGATAAGGGGGTCTTCTATCAACAGCGATTCATCCAATTTTCCGGATGAAAAGAAAATTGATATGCATACTATGCTGAAAACCTTCCAAAGCTTTTGGCTCATTCCTGAGTAAATTTTTTATCCTTAATTTTTGAAATAAATTTGTAACAACGGCCAGTCTGATAGATTCCTAGATGCATCTGAATCCTACTCTTGTCCCGGGGCCGCCCAAATTTCATAGAGACAGAGACTATAGATAATTCAAGATAGGAAAGTTCGGATAACAATGATCAGTTATTAGGGTTAAAATTGGTATAAATTTGATGTCTGGTTTCCAGCCAGAACTTAATTTCTAAATATGCTTTTGAGTAACGGAGCATTCAAGTAAAACTTACAATCTTATGAAAATCATTTCTCTCTTTCGTTCCAAAACCCCAAATCGATTTGAAATCAAACCGAGATATTGGGATCCTATCAAAGAGGAAATCGAACAACGAACTTCCTTAATTAAGAAAGAGCTGGAAGCCCAGGGAAAATTAACTTCTGAGGAAATTGATTTGAGAGCAAAATACGAAACCGAAATAAGAGGAGCCTTTTCAAAAAATCGCAAAACCAAATCTTTTGCCTCTGGATCTGGTGGTTCTACAGCATTGGTCCGAACCTTTATATTTTTAATCCTCCTCGGAGGAGGAGGAGGATACATTTACCTCGGCCCGATCATCTTCCAATACATGCTCATCATCGCTGCATTGTTGGGGGTTATTTATTTTATTTCGAGAAGGAAACCTAAGAGAAAAGATGAATGACATCATCCAACTCTTGCCTGATGCCATTGCCAATCAAATCGCAGCCGGCGAAGTAGTTCAGCGGCCAGCCTCTGCGCTGAAAGAGCTCCTCGAAAACGCAGTGGATGCGGGTGCGACTCAAATTCAGGTGATTGTAAAAGAAGGTGGAAAGCAACTTATTCAAGTCATAGACAACGGGCAGGGAATGACACCGACGGATGCCCGGATGAGCTTTGAGCGGCATGCCACTTCAAAAATCAGAACCAGCAATGATCTTTTCTCGATCCGAACTTTCGGATTCAGAGGGGAAGCTTTAGCTTCAATAGCTGCGGTGGCTCAGGTAGAATTGAAAACTCGAAAGGCGGAATCGGAACTTGGAACTCTGATCCAAATCGAAGGGTCTGAAGTGAAAAAGCAAGAGCCTGTGGCAAGTCCGACCGGAACTTCCGTGGCGATGAAAAACCTGTTTTTCAATGTCCCAGCCCGCAGAAACTTTCTAAAATCCAATCCCGTGGAAATGCGCCATATCGTAGATGAATTTCAGCGAGTGGCATTATCTTACCCTGAAATTGCCTTTAGTCTGTATCAGCAGGATCTGGAAGTTTTATCTCTTACTCCCGGCAAACTCAGCAATAGAATTGTAGGGGTTTTTGGGAAAAGCTACCAGGGACAGCTTGTTCCCTGCGAAGAATTCACTCCGCATCTCAATGTAAAAGGATACATCGGTAAGCCTGAAAACGCTAAGAAAACTCGAGGAGAGCAGTTTTTCTTCGTCAACAACAGATATATAAAGAGCAGCTATCTACACTACGCTGTCGCAACAGCTTTCGAAGGGTTACTTCAAAGCGATCAGCATCCCTTCTATGTTTTGTTCATTGAAATCGATCCTTCACACATCGATATCAATGTCCATCCGACCAAGACCGAAATTAAATTTGACGACGAGCGAACCGTGTATGCTGTGATTCGATCTGCCGTCAAGCAGGCGTTGGGAGCGCATCATGTCGTTCCTTCACTGGACTTCAATTACGATGTGAATTTCACCGAAAACTGGGATAAAGATCCCAACAAAAAGGAACAGATTGATCGGGAATACAGCTACAAAACTTTCAATACACCGGAATTTAAGAAAGCCAGCACTTCCGGTTGGGAGCAACTTTTCGAAGGAAATTCGCATATTCCGCAGCCAATCAGCCGGTTTGAACAGGAAGACACAGAAGTTCTGACTTTTCCGAGCCGGGCAATTCCGGAAGGGAATTCAGAGTTCTTCTCAAGACCTACGGAAGAGTCTACCGGAACGACTTTTCAGGTCGAGCTCGGCTATGTGGTGGCTCAACTGTCTACCGGATTATTGATATTGGATCAGCAGGCGTCACACGAACGGGTGTTGTATGAGCGCTATTTGAAGCAACTCAAACTTGCTCAGGGACCTTCGCAGCAATGCCTTTTTCCTCCCACTGTCAATCTCAGCTCATCTGATTTTGCGCTGGTCATTGATATTCTCCCGGAACTCCATAGTTTGGGATTTATGGTTTCTGAATTTGGCAAAGACACCGTCCTGATTCAGGGAGTGCCCGCGGACATTCAGGTAAAAAATGAAAAAGAACTCTTTGAGGGTCTGCTCGAGCAGTTCAAAAATTTCAAAAGCGAGCTTTCTCTCGAAAACCGGGAAAACCTCGCGAGATCTCTTGCCCGGAAATCGTCTTTAAAGAAAGGCCAAAAACTCAATTCACAAGAAATGGAAACCTTGGTCGGGCAGCTTTTTGCCTGCCAAAACCCAAACTATGGGCTGTCCGGGAACAAAACCTTCGTGAAATTGGATTTAACTAGCATTCACTCCTTCTTTGGTAAATAGTATGTTTAGAAACATAACTCCTGTAGTTCAAAATCTCCTGCTCCTGAATGTAGTTCTGTTCATTGTGAGTGCCTTTTTGTTTCCGCAATTGAACGAGTGGTTTGCGTTGTATTATATCCATAGCCCGTATTTCAAGCCATTTCAGTTTCTGACTTACATGTTCATGCATGCCGATTTCTGGCATTTGTTCAGCAATATGTTTGGTCTGTTGATATTCGGGCCGCTGCTTGAGCAGTTTTTGGGACCCAAGAAATTGTTCACACTTTGGATGGTCTGCGGGGTAGGTTCCGGACTTCTATATTCCGGCTATTCTGCCTATAGAATGAATGCATTGGAAGACAAAGTCGAGGTTTTTCAAGGCAACCCGGATCCGGAATATTTCAACAGATTAGTTTTGGAAAACAGAAGCTATTTTGAGCCGTCGGTGTTTGACTTTGTAGATGATTTCAGCAGAAATCCATCGGATCCTATGAAAATTAGCCGGGCAAATCAGACATTGGAAGCAATCATGACTATCCAGGGAAATGTGCCGATGGTCGGTGCCTCGGGTGCTCTTTTCGGGATTTTAATTGCTTTTGGAATGCTCTTTCCAAACACTCAGCTTTTCCTGCTCTTTCCTCCCATGCCAGTCAAGGCAAAATATTTGGTTCTCTTTTATGGACTTTACACGATCTATAACGTATTCGTAAATAATCCAGCAGATAATGTTGCCCACTTTGCTCACCTGAGTGGTTTGCTCATAGGTGGCATTTTGGTTTATCGTTGGAAAAGAGACAGAAACAGCTTCTATTAATCATGTACGGGAATTTTTGGGATAATTTAAAAAATGCCTTTGGGCATAGCGACAACAGCCTTTATAAGCTGATTGCAATCAATCTTCTTGTGTTTTTTGCCGTCCTGATCGCTCGCGTATTGATGACCATCACCGGGTTTGGGGATTGGTACTCCACCGGAATTTCATACTTGATGATGCCGGCTTCTTTGCCAAGACTGATCACACAGCCCTGGAGTATCTTTAGCTACATGTTTTTGCACGAAGGGATTTTTCACATTCTCTTCAATATGCTTTTCCTGTATTGGTTTGGACTTTTAATCCACGAAAATCTCGGCAGCAGAAAACTGGCAAATCTTTACATACTGGGTGGATTGTTCGGCGCTTTGTTTTATGTGATCATTTACAATCTGGCTCCTTATTTCAGCAATTCGGTTGATTCTTCTC
>VFKK01000131.1 GCA_009885605.1 Cyclobacteriaceae bacterium
CCGTTTAGCTATCCTGCGCATGCTTTTGATACAATCGGCGGAAATAAAGAGCAAAAAGAGTCAGAAGTCCTACAATCACTGCCCCCAGAACCATTCCTTTGGCCAGGCGAATTTCAGTGCGGTTTAAAGGCAACCTCGGCGAATCGATAATTTGAATCAGGGGAGAATTATTGCGATGACTTACTTTAGCTATTTCCAGATTCTTTACAATTTCCCCATAGACTGCCCCCGTTGCCTGCACGTCCACCTGACGCTTGCGACTTTCAACCATGGAAGATGTCCTGAGCGGATTCGCATTCGGAACCCGGTCCGTGGAACTTGCGTAGGCTCCAATACTTTCATCCAATAGCGCCCGAACACTGTCGGCCTGGGATTGCAGGATTGCCAGATTTTCTCCGGTTTTCTTGGTTTTGGTTTCGTGGTAAAATGCATTGACCTTTTCCACCAATCTCTCATTGAAAGTTTTGGCAAAAAGCTCGTCTTTCGATGAAATCATCACTTGAATAATGGTGAGTTTCCGGTCAGGCTTTTCCACCGCCAACTGCCTATCACGAATCAATTTGGCAACTTCTTTGACCACGGAATCCTGCGAAACAGGGAAGCTTTCTCGGGCAATGGAAAAATCCATCGAGGAGATATCCACTTTATTTTTCCACTTTTTATCTAATTCTTCGAAAGCCACAAATCGATCGATCAGCAATTGGTTTTTGTCAAAAGGACTCAGCAAAGCGTCACTCATCATCCGGTCAGACCGGTAAAGTTCCATGATATTGTCTCCCTGAAATAATCCGCTTGTACTGCCGAGCGAACCTAAATTCACTCCCACCAAAGATGCCAACCCGGACATATTTCCCATTCCTCCGGCATCGCCTTCCTCCAGGACAAATGAAGTCTGAGCATGAAAAACAGGTTTTTTAAAAATTGAAACCAAGGCACCCAAACCCATTCCTATAATACCTGCCAGGATCAAAAGCTTCCATTGGGAAATGAAATAGCTCAGCCATTCCCTGATATTTTCGAAGACCTCTTTGAGCGTAAATTGATTGTCAGAGAAATGCCTTGGTCCCGTCATTGTGAGTTGAGTTGGGAGATGACCAATACTAATGTTGCCAAAGCTGTCGTCACGCCAACCAAGTCACCCAGTCTCAGGGGAACTCTTGGTCCTTTGGTCGGCACGATCACCTCAGCACCGGCCTCCACATTCGGGTAGTTTCTGATTCCCAAAATGCTTCTTGTTTTATTGACAGCACCATTTGCATAGACCACGTAGGTCTGCTTGCGATTGGCTCTTCTTTCAAAACCTCCGGCACCATTGATGTAATGCTTCAGCGATCGGCCGGATTCGTATCGAATCGTGGTCGGGTAAACCACATTGCCACGCATGCGGACTGTCTGGAGTAATTTCGGCACGGAAAGAATATCTCCTTCTTCGATAATCAGATCTTCCTCCGAACCCGGATTTTTCAGGATCTCTTCCAGATTGATTGCGACCGCTTCGTTTTGCTTTATTTTCACACTAAAACCGGGAGTTCCTGCTGCAATCTCATCAAGTGATTCTTTTTTTGTTTGCGCCAAAATTGTGTCAGCCGGAGAATCTGATGTAGGCAAATCTTTGAACAAACGCTGTAGTAATTCCTCCTGTGCTTCGGAGTTAGTTGGATTGGTTGCAAGTTTTTGCTTCAGCTCTTCCAGATTTCTCTGTCTGCGAATTTGCTCGGATTCGGTATTGAAAAATTCTGTTCGACGGATCAGAGTTGCGCCTTTCGCGTAGGCAAACTGATTCAAGCCACCGGCCCGGTTGACCAAATCGGAAATTCTTTCTCCGCTGCTTTGGATTGCAAAAATCCCGGGAGAATTGACCTGACCATCTACAGACACCAACCGTTGCATGGTAAAGTTTGCTCTCTTGCGTACAATAACCTGATCAAAAGGCATTAAAACTTGCGAATTCTCATTGAATGAAAGGTCTCCGTTGATCTGTGCCGGAATGATATCGGAAAGCGTACCCATATCGGAATCTTCCAGTCTTCGGGCGATTTCAACGTCTTTAATATTGGCAGATTCCTGAAGTCCGCCCGCCATGATGAGGAGTTCTTCCACTTTCATGGATTCAGAGTATGGATAAGCACCTGGGTTTTTCACTTCTCCCAACACCTGAACATAGCGCTCATTTTGAATATCGTAAATGCTTGCAATCCGAATCACATCCTCACGCTTCAATAAAATATCAGGAGCTGATCCATCCAAAACTGCCTTCAAATTCACCTGAATCATCTCAGTACTCAGGTCTTCTTTATTTCGTAGAATACTTGCTTGGGCTGTGTAGGCATCTCCTCGTAAACCTTCGGCATTTTTGATCAATTGGGACAAAGTCAGTCCGTCGGTCAAAGCGAAAACTCCTTCTCTGTAAACCGCTCCTTTGATCTGAACCCGATTGGAATAACGATTCAGAATCCGCCCAACAGTGATTTCATCTCCGCCTTTCAGGGTGAAAAGGTTGAATTGGTTTTGGTACACATCGGAAACAGATCGCTGATTTCCCGTGATTCTGGATATTGCTACTCTGTCTTTAAACGCCTCATCTGTGAAACCACCGGCATATTGGATCAAATCCTCAAATGTATCATCCTCCAGTACCTCGAAACTCATCTGACGCTTCACTTCTCCATTGATCTTCACTCTGGATTTGAACGGTTGCACCTGAATCACATCCTGATCCTGAAGCTGCATGTCCAGATCAGCAGTGCCTTTGATCAGCAAATCATAGACATCGATTTCGGCAATCAGTTTGTTATTTCGGATGAGTCTGACAGCACGCATGGTACCACTTTCATTGGGTCCGCCTGCTGCGTAAAGTGCGTTGAAAACTGTGGAAAATGCGCTGAGGGTAAATGTTCCCGGCAATCTGACTTCCCCCAGGATATTGACTTTGATCGTCCGTACATTTCCCAAAGTCACCTGGAGAAAAGTGGAAGGATTGCTGCCTGAAAGTCCCGGATAATAACGTGAAACCCTATTTTTGATGATTCCTGTAGCCTCTTCTATACTCTTTCCGGAAACGGAAACCGGACCGATATTATCCAGCAAAACAAATCCATCAGGATTGACGGTCGCTTCGTAGTATTGCTCTGACTCACCATAAATATCCACAAAGACAACGTCACCGGGCCCGAGGATA
>VFKK01000104.1 GCA_009885605.1 Cyclobacteriaceae bacterium
CTGGATGCTCGTGGGTGGGGATGATGCGTTCACTCATGCCTTGCTGACTTCTGTTGCTGTATTGGTGATTGCTTGTCCATGTGCTTTGGGATTGGCCACTCCTACTGCGATCATGGTCGGTATGGGCAAAGGGGCCGAAAACCAAATCCTGATCAAAGACGCAGAAAGTCTTGAATTGGGACATAAAGTAAATGTAGTGATCCTGGATAAAACAGGAACCATCACGGAGGGGAAGCCGACGGTCTCTGATTTTCAGTTTGCAGGTGATGGACCAGTGAGCAGTGATCAGTCGCAGTTTTCAGGAGCAGTTGGCAATCGCAGTGATCAGTCGGTTACCCCGTCATATCGATCGCAGAGAGATATCTCATTCTTTGAAAATGAAAGTCAAAGTGATCAGTCGCAGTGGTCAGAAGATCAAAAGAAAAACTTGTCTATACTACTTGCTGTAGAAAGCAAATCAGAGCATCCATTGGCTGAGGCTGTGGTAAAGTTTCTAAAGAATGAAAACGTCGAATCAATGCAAATTGACAAGTTCGAAAGTGTAACGGGCAGAGGCGTGAAAGCCTGGAAAGATTCGAACTTGTTTCTGGTCGGCAATGAAAAATTCTTGGTTGAAAATGAAATAAAGCTTGATTCCGAACTTCTTCAAACAGCCAAATCATGGAGCAACGAAGCTAAAACAGTGATCTTTTTCGCGGATGAATCAAAAGTTCTGGCGACACTGGCAATCTCAGATCGGGTAAAAAAATCCTCTCAATCCGCTATCGAAAAACTCAAATCAAATGGAATTGAAGTGTTCATGCTTACCGGCGACAACCAGCAAACTGCAGCCGCGGTAGCTAAACAAGTTGGGGTGACAGATTTCAAAGCAGGGGTCATGCCGTCAGACAAGGCAGATTTCATCAAAGAGCTGCAGGCTAAAGGAAAGATCGTGGCAATGGTTGGTGATGGCATCAACGATTCAGAGGCTTTGGCTCAGGCAGATGTCAGCATCGCAATGGGACATGGTTCAGATATTGCAATGGATGTGGCTAAGATGACCTTGATCACTTCAGATCTGGAAAAAATCCCACAAGCATTTAACCTTTCTACCTTGACTGTCAATGGAATTAAGCAAAACCTGTTTTGGGCATTCATTTATAATTTAATTGGAATCCCGATCGCAGCAGGAATCCTCTACCCTATCAATGGTTTCCTTTTGGATCCCATGATCGCCGGAGGTGCAATGGCACTGAGTTCAGTTTCGGTGGTAATGAATAGTCTGAGGTTGAAGGGGATGCGGATTTGATTAGGGAATGGGAAATAGGGATTAGGAGATTGGGGATTAAGAGATTAAAGATTAAGAGTTTAAGGGGATAAGAGACCAATAACTGAAAAGCGAAATATTCAAATCTAAATCTTATGTCTAATATCTCATGTCTATATCTCATGTCTAAAATCCTAAAATTAATCCGAAATCTAAAATCCGAAATCTAAAATCTTACGTCTTCAATCTCTTATCTCTTTTCTCCTATTTCTTACATAAAACATCTAAATAATCTCTAAAATCAAGAATATGAAAACTCTGAAATTCAAAACCAACATCAAGTGCGGTGGATGTATCGCGGCGGTTACTCCTCACCTAAATTCTGCCGAAACAGTGGAAAAATGGGAAGTTGACACCGCAAATCCGGACAAAATCTTGACTGTTCAGGGAGAAGACCTTTCTGAAAAAGAGGTAATCGAAAAAGTTAAGAAGGCAGGTTACACCCTCGTTAAAACAGAAGGTTAATCCCTTTCTTTCAATAAGTAATTATTCAAAAAACTAAATCTAAAACTATGAAACGCATTCTCTTATTCTCATTCTTCTTTGGTTTGGCTTTGATCGCTCATGCTCAAAACTCAAACCCTATTCTCACAAATTACCTCAAACTGAAAGATGCTTTGGTGGCGAGTGATGTCACTAAATCTACCAAGGCGGTTGCTGAACTTAGCAAAAGCATCGATGCTTCTCAAGAGTTTTCGCAGAAAAATGAACTGAAAAAGCAGGTTGTTGTAATGGCCAAAACTACGGACCTTGAAAAGCAAAGGTTAGCTTTTGCAGATGTCTCAACCACTATTTGGGCAGCAGCAAAAAGCCAAAAATGGAGTAATTCGGATCTTTTTTATCAGTACTGCCCAATGAAAAAGGCCTATTGGTTGAGTACTGAATCGGCCATCAAAAACCCATATTATGGTTCAAAAATGCTTGCATGCGGAAGTGTGAAAGAGACACTCCCTAAGAAGAATTAAGCAATCCTTTAAAGAAGCTTTTCAACCAGAAGAAGTATTCTACCAAATAACTGGCTGGAAGACCGATGACCGAAGAATCCAAACTCAAACGTCTCTCGGGTATTCAATAAGTAAACTCCCAGTAACAAGATTTACCTACCTAAAGAAATTAAACAAACCAAGTATCTGATGTTAATGATCAATAGAACAGGGCTAATACTGGCAGTTGGCTTCTTTGCTTTCGCCAGTGAATCCCTGGCCCAGAAAACAGTCGAATACGATCTCTATGTCAGAGACACTATTGTCAATTTCACCGGAAAGGATAAGCCGGGAATCTCTGTCAACGGTCAGATTCCCATGCCTACTTTGCATTTCACCGAAGGCGACACCGCCATTATCCGAGTGCACAATAAAATGCACCACGAGACTTCTATTCACTGGCATGGCCTGATTATTCCCAATGAGCAAGACGGTGTTCCTTATCTCACCACGGCTCCTGTCAAGTCGCACGGAACGCATACTTTTCGATTCGTACTAAAACAAAACGGTACTTATTGGTACCATTCACACACAATGCTTCAGGAGCAAGTCGGCATGTACGGCGCTCTTGTGATCCATAAACGAGATGAAAAACCACAAAACGAAGAAGTAGTCCTTCTCAGCGATTGGGCCGACGAGGATCCGCATCAAATAGAGCGTTCGCTCCATTATGCAACGGATTGGTATATGGTTAAGAAAAACTCTGTTCAGAGTTATGCAGAAGCAATCGGCGAAGGAAAGCTGAAAACAAAATTCAACAATGAACTGAAGCGCATGCATGCGATGGATGTAAGCGATGTGTATTACGAGAAATTTCTGGTCAACGGAAAAGACAGTATCGAGCGCAAGCAATACAAACCCGGCGAGAAGGTCAGACTGAGAGTCATCAACGGAAGCGCATCCACTTATTTCTGGCTGACATATTCAGGAGGAAAAATCACCGTCGTCGCCTCAGACGGGATGGACGTGGAGCCAATAGAAGTTGACCGATTGATAATCGGGGTTTCGGAAATCTACGATGTGGAAGTAACCGTGCCTGCATCAGGAAAAATGGCTGAATTCCTCTCCACTTCCGAGGATCGGATGGGTTCAGCGTCTGTTTGGCTGGGTTCAGGAGAAAAGCTTCCTGCAACTCCCCTGCCCAGACTTGATTATTTCGAAGGGATGCAGATGATGAATGACATGATGACCATCGGTGGCAAAATGAACGATATGGGCATGAACATGAGTCTCCAACAAATGGATATGAATGCAGTCATGTATCGGGAGTTTACCGAGCCGGCCATGCCTTCGGAACCAGAAAAAATGGATAACAGCACGATGGATCATTCTAAAATGGACCAAAAGAAAATAAATCCTGAAAAAATGGATCATTCTGGAATGGGAGCTGAAAAAATGGATATCACCAAAATGAATACCAGTAAAATGGATCATTCCAAAATGAATTCCGGAAATATGGATTCCACTAAAATGGACCATAGTAAGATGAACCATAGCATGCAGTTGAATCCGGGAGAAATAGTAACCCTGAATTACAACATGCTGAAATCACCAGTCAAAACCACCCTTCCCGAGGGGCCGGTTCGCACACTGGAGTTTGAGTTAACCGGGAACATGAACCGATATGTCTGGACGCTGGACAATAAGACTATTTCGGAAAGCGACAAAATCCTGATCAAACAAGGAGAAAATATCCGGATCATTCTGAAGAATAATTCCATGATGCGGCATCCCATGCATTTGCACGGGCATTTTTTCAGAATTGTCAATGAAATGGAGGAATATTCACCGTTGAAAAATGTACTGGATATCATGCCGATGGAGACTGACACGATCGAATTCAATGCATCCGAAGAATACGGGGACTGGTTTTTTCACTGTCACATCCTCTATCATATGATGGCAGGAATGGGTCGGATTTTCACCTATGAAAACACGCCCCCAAATCCTCAGATCCCCGATCCTCGCTATGCTTTGAGAAAAGTCTATGCTGATGATCGTCGTTTCTTTCTGGGAGCAGAAGTTGGTTTGGAAAGCAACGGTTCGGATGGTGAAGTCACGCTGATGAACACCCGATGGATGATGCAAACAGAATGGAGAGTAGGGCTAAATGCCAAAGCGGGATACGAAACAGAAAGCCACTTCGGAAGGCTATTGGGTCGAAATCAATTTGGTTTTGCCTACGTCGGATGGGATTTCAGATATCGCGAAGGCGGAGAAGATGAGAAAAGTATTTTTGGTCAAACCAATACAAAGGATAATAGAAATGTAGCTCATCTTGGATTTCAATATACCGCACCTTGGTTTATTGAGGCTGATTTGAAAGTTGATCACACCGGATATGTCAGACTTCAGTTGAGCCGCCATGATATTCCAATCACCAAGCGGGCAAGACTTTGGGGAATGGTCAATTCTGATCTGGAATATGCATTTGGCGCACGGTATATCGTCACCAAGTATATCTCAGCATCTTCTCATTATGACAGCGACATGGGCTTGGGAATCGGGGCAATGTTCACCTATTGAGGAAATGGGTTGAAGGTCAATAGGATATTGGTAATTAGGTTAATGGTTAAAAGGATTAAGGAATCAAGAGTTATGGTGAAAAATGTCATTTCCAATTCAGCTTTGAGGATTTTGGTTACGGGTATTTAGGAAGAAAGCCCGTTCGTATAAAATTCAGAGGTTATTTGAAAAGTCAAAGACATGAATCTTATCTTTCGATTCTTAAAAATCACCAATGAAATCACCCAAAACCCTGGTCTTTCTTTTAGGATTCATTCTAATTTCA
>VFKK01000211.1 GCA_009885605.1 Cyclobacteriaceae bacterium
TACTAAAAGTGAAGCATCCGGAGTCAACTCAGATCATTTTTCCTGACTCAACCTATGATTATTCTCCTTTGGTTTTGCTCGAGAAGAAGACGTTCATTTCCTCTACTTTTGAGGGATTCACGCAAGACAGCACCATTTACTACCTATCAAATTTCTCTTTGGAACCAAGTGTATATCTGACTCTTCCGGTTTATGAATTAGTCAGATATGACAGTGTCACTTATTTTCCAAATGAAGCAGAGCTGAAGCTTAAACTCACCCTGGACAGCATACCGGAGCAGCCGGTTTTTCAGGAAAATAATGTTTATCAGCCTTTGGAAAAGTCATTTAACTTGATTATGGTCGCGATTCTGATCGGAGGAATCCTGATTTTGCTGGGTGTCCTTTATCTCCTTTTTGCGAAGCGAATCAATGAAATTTGGAGAGAGCGGAAGGAAAAGCGACGCTGGAATCAATTTGAGAAAAAATGGAAAATCAAGACAGCTCAGCTTGAGCAATCTCCTTCCATCGAAATCGCGGATGAAGTAATTGGTCTTTGGAAAGGCTACATGGAAAGCATCACCGGACTGCCAGTGAAGGAATGGACCTCCAGTGAAATCAGTGAAAAGCTTGATGATAAAAAAGTTTTTGAATCGCTTCGATCGATTGACATGATTATCTATGCTGGCAAATCAAGCGAAAACGATCAATCCAGAGACTATTTGCTACAGGTAGCAAAAGAAAAACACCAGGAAAATCTAAACCAAAAAAAGCATGAGAGAGCAGTTAGCTGAGTTCTTCAGCTGGTCTTGGTTTTTGCCTGAGACATTCAAAACCTATGAATGGGAAAATCCATGGATCCTGAACCTGGTCTGGATTATCCCGCTCTTCATGCTGATCAGGAAGTTTGTGAAATTCCTGAAAAACCCAGTTTTGGAGCTTTCCCTTCCCAAGAAAATAAGCAGAAACAATCCCTGGACATATTTGAGATTGATTCCCACCGGATTCTTTTTCATCACCTTGATTCTGATCGTCATTGCTTTGGGTCGCCCTCAGCGCAGTAATGAGCGAGTGGAGCAGTATACCGAAGGCATCGACATCATCTTGGTAATGGATATTTCGGAATCCATGGATTTGCAGGATTTCACTCCCAATCGATTGGAAGCATCCAAAAAAACAGCTATTGACTTCATTAACGGCCGTTTTGGCGACCGAATCGGAATGGTGGTTTTCGCAGGGGAAGCCTATTCCTTGGCTCCGCTGACGAATGATTACGAGCTTCTTTCTGATCTGATTAGTGAGATTTCTTTCGACATGATGGAGGCAAAAGGAACTGCAATTGGATCTGCCATTGCTTCTGCCACGAATCGAATGAAAGATGCTGAATCAGCTTCCAAGGTTTTGATTTTGCTCAGTGATGGAGAAAGTAACGCAGGAAATGTGGATCCGCTTTTCGCTGCTCAACTGGCGTCGGCTTTGGACATCAGGATTTACACGATAGCTGTGGGCAAAGACGGGATGGTTCCGTATGGTACCGACTTTTTTGGCCGTCCTCAGATGGTGGAAAGTTATTTGGATGAATCCACGCTGCGGGAAATCGCTAAGATCGGAAATGGTCAGTTTTTCAGAGCTTCTGACGGAGGTACTCTCCAAACAATTTTCGATGAAATCAATACGCTCGAAAAAACTGAAATTCTTGAGAACCGATACAAAGAAACTTCAGATTACTATCGTATTTACTTGTTTTGGGCCATGTTATTTTTCTTCCTTTGGATGCTGGCTAAAAGTAGCTTCCTCAATAACTTCTTGCTGGATTAATTCAAATCAACCTTTTCTGCCTCCATTTCTCAAGCCTTGGATTCATCAGAGAAAACCATAAAGGTGGAAAAAGCGCTACTATGATCATCGCTGAATATCCTGCCGGAAGTTGGGGGCTTTCATCATAATGGTTCAATACCTGATACCGCTTGTATGCAAAAGCATGATGATCCGAGTGTCTTTGAAGTTGGAAAAGCAGAAAATTGCTCACAATATGACTTGCGTTCCAGCTATGAATCGGAGTTACTTTCTCATAGCTTCCATTCGGCAATTGCTTTCGCTCCATGCCATAATGCTCCAGGTAATTCACAAGCTCAAGCAGTGAGAAACCAAGGATACTTTGACTAAAAAAGAATGCCGGAATCTCCCAAACCAATCGGCCCGTCCAACCAGAAAATCCTGTAAAAGCAATCCCAACAAACACTAATGGCAAAATAGTAAATTGAATCATTTGATTTTGAAATGACCAAACTGGCTCTCCTTTTTTTTGAAGCCTTTCTGCTTCCAGATCCCATGCACTCAGATACCCATCTTTCACGGATCGTAGCCAAAATCTATAAAAGGTCTCTCCAAATCGACTTGTAGCCGGATCATCCGGGGTGGCAACTCTAACATGATGACCTCTGTTGTGCTCAATGAAGAAGTGCATGTAGCAAACCGTCATCAGCAAAACCTTGGAATAAAACTGCTCGATTTTTTCAGACTTATGGCCCAGTTCATGAGCGACTGTAATACCAATTCCACCGGTAAGCAAAGCTGTTCCTGTTATAAATGCAAGCCATTCCCACCCATTGAGGGACTCTGTACTGATTACATAAAATGCCCAAAACAGAACTCCAAGCTGCACATAAACCCAAACGAATGTGACGAATTTGTAAAAATATTCGCGGGTGATTGCATTCACTTCCTGAACAGGAACATTGCTTTTATCTGTGCTGATCAAATAATCCATCAATGGCACCAAAACAAAGACAAAGCCATGAATTAAAAACATATTCGCACCTCCGAGATAATATCCTAACATCAATAATGTGGGCAAAATCAAGGCACTAAAGAATCCGATTTTCTTAAGACTTTTCATTTTTGGGGTTTATTGAATCCACTAAATCTATAAATTCTGCACCAAAAAGAAAACTCGGAAAGACCCCTATTTCCAAGCCCCCAGAACCTGATTTAAATCACCTTTCCAAACCATTTCAGTCAATATTTTAGCAAGCATTTGTTGCCAAATTTGGGAAATTCTTAAATAATGTCCTTGTCCCCTGAGCTAATTCAAAAGTACAATATGCCTGCCCCTAGGTACACTTCTTATCCGACTGTTCCACTTTGGGAAAACAATGTCTCGGGTCAAAATTGGGAGAAGCTGATCAAGAAAGCTTTCTCAGTGTTTGGGAAAACGGAAGGGATCACGATCTACATCCACTTACCTTTTTGTGAAAGCCTTTGTACTTATTGTGGATGCAACAAGCGAATTACCAAAAATCATGCTGTCGAAGATCCATATATTTCAGCTCTTCTGAAAGAATGGAATAAATATCTGGCCCTTTTTGAAAGTAAGCCTAAACTTGCCGGAATCCACCTTGGAGGAGGCACGCCAACTTTCTTTGCCCCTGATTCTCTTTTTGCCTTACTTGATCCGATCATTTCGACTTCCCAAGTAATGCCAGAGGCAGAATTCAGTTTCGAAGGTCATCCAAACAATACCACTTTTGAGCATCTGCAAACTCTTGCCAAACTTGGTTTTGATCGGGTCAGCTATGGCATTCAGGACTTTGACGTTACGGTTCAACAGGCCATTCATAGAATTCAGCCCTTTGAGCGCGTGAAAGAAGCCACTGACAATGCCAGAACTCTGGGTTATACCTCGGTGAATTTCGATCTGATTTATGGTCTACCTTATCAAACTCAGAAATCCTTAGCCGATACATTTGACAAAGTCGCCAGCCTGTCACCGGACAGGATAGCTTATTACAGCTATGCCCATTTGCCTTCTTCTTTCCCTGCTCAGAAAAGTTTTGAGCAACATTTGCCGCAGGAACAAGAGAAGCGAGCTCTTTATGAATTTGGCAAAGAACTGCTTTTGAGAATTGGTTATGAGGAAGTTGGGATGGATCATTTCGCCTTGCCAAATGACCCGCTTTGTCAGGCAAAAAGAAAAGGGAAACTTCACCGAAACTTCATGGGCTATACCACCTCCCCATCCAAAATCCTGCTTGGGCTTGGAGCCAGCAGTATCAGTGATATTCATTTTGCATACGGCCAAAACGACAAGCGAATCGATTCGTATCAAAACATGATTCAAGAAGATGACTGGGCAATCGTGAAAGGGCATGTTCAAACCGAAGAAGA
>VFKK01000212.1 GCA_009885605.1 Cyclobacteriaceae bacterium
AAAACCCTTTGTAATGGATAAAACTCAAGCCTGCACAAAGCGGAGGTCCAATCCTCCAATCCTGTGGTTGCTGCACGAGGCGCATCATCTGAAGTTTGCATTTTGTAATGGGAGTTACCTCAAAAAGCTCCGGATAGAGTGTCTCAAAATCAGCCCCCGAACAAACAAATATCTTATCAGCAGACCAGCTTTTTTGACCGGACCAAACTGTATTTCCTTCTATTCGGGTGACCGCTTTGTTCCAGATAAACTCCACTCCTGGAAGTGTTTGAAGGTATTCAGCAGTTTTTGCAATGGATTCTCTCGGATCCACTATGCATTCTTCGTCAGTCCAAAGAGCACCTTTCAGCCCTTCGATCACGGCGGATGGACTTTTTAACCGAGTTTGCTCAGGATTTAATGATTCAGCAGACTTAATTCCCTTCATCGCATCGACATACTCATTTACCACCTGCATTTCGAGATCAGTGTACGCCAAGTGTAGTGAGCCTGTTCTTTCTGCGAAAAACTCAGCTTTTTCACTCATTTCAAGCCAGATTTCTCTTGATCTCATCGCTCTTTCGAAGGCCGGACCCTGAGGCTGACCCACCGGCCAGATCATTCCAAAATTACGGACAGATGCTCCCTGAGCTTTGGTATGACGCTCGACAACTGTTACACCCCAGCCTTTTGCCTGGAGTGCACGCGTGATTGCTAAACCTACGATTCCTGCCCCGATTACGATGGCTGTGTTTTGAGTTTTCATGTGTTTATAATTGATTTTCAATAGCCACATGGAATCTCGCATAGTCAATAATCATCCCATTATGTGACGCTTGCGTCATGCTTGATTTCACCTGTTTATAATTTGTTTTTTTATGGTCAGACCTGCCTGCCGGCAGGCAGGTGGAATCTCGCATGTTTGATATTCATTCCAGTGTGTGACGAAGAGGTCATGCTCGATTTCATATTAATTTGAAAGAGCGACGGAAACCGAAATTTCCTTTGATTCCTTTTTGAGCTTTTTTTGAAAATAAATGAAGGAGCCTGTCATCAAAACGAGTGAAAGGCTGAGAAATACAAGAACCGAAGTGATGTAAAAATTAAGCCAGCTGAGCGATTCAAAAACGCCAAATTGCTTGGCAACCAAGACGACACTTGAACCCAGATATCCAAAACTATCTACCAGATACATGAGAAATCCAACATTCCCCCCAAACTTGAAGGTGGCGATCATCCGGTCAAAAAGCAGGCAATTGAATGGGATGTAAGCCATGTAAACACCGGTTCCCACCAAAATCATCCAGTAAAATGGCGACAGAATTCCAGCCTGAAGCCCCAGGGTTGAAAGAATAGAAACAGCAAATCCAACCAGAATTATCCAATGATTGAGGAAGAATGCATGCTTGTTATTTCGCACCAAAACCAGCAAAGACATCAATCCTAAAAGTGTAAGAGTAATGGGAATCTCTGTCTGAGTGAGCAATTCCGGCGCCGCGTCAATGTTTAACCCCTGCCAGATTTCCACCACGAAATTGTCTCGCAAATCCCGCAAGCCCGTCAGCATCATGTACACAATGATCAACAGGATCATCCCGGGTCTGAATTCTTTAAAAAACTTTCTTCTTGATTCTCCACTCATGGCCTCTCTCGGCGATCGGAGTTCTTTGTCTTCCTGCGTGGGAGGCGGGATATGATTAAGCAAAAACACCCCCACAAGAAGTAGAGGAAAAAACACCGCCCCGGTCAAAAAAGGCATCCAATTTTCGGAAACGTTCAAATTCACCAACAAAAACTGTCCGACCGATTTTACAAATCCTGATGAAAACACAAAACTTGCAGCTAGCATGCTTCCCATCATTTCGGTAAATTTCCGGCCTTCCATGTAGTGAAACACAATTCCCCAAATCAACCCCAATGGAAATCCATTTATCAGAAAAAAGATGATTCCCCATGGCGAAGGGAAAATCGCAAAACCAAAAAGTGCCAACCATGAAACTGAAATCAATCCGATAATAAGCCGGGCCCGCCCTTTTTGGCTGAGTTCCGAGATCATCTTGATTCCGTAAAATTTACTCGCCATGTAGCCAAGTGTCTGAGCCAGGATCAACCAGATCTTGTAGTCAAAACCCAGAAATTCTTCCCCCGAAAAAATCGCAACAGCAAATGGCTTTCGGAAAGCATACATGCTGCTGTAAACCAAAAAACCCATCAGTGCCGCAAAAACACTCATTTGGAAGGAACTTGCTTCCGCGAGCTTTTTCGAAAAAGTCGGCAACCTGCGCATTATTTCTGAGCGAAGACTTGATAAGCTTTGACCCAATCCAACAATTCAGTCAAAGAATCAATCAGATATGTAGGGCGATGAGGAAGCAATTCCTCGGCTGAATACACTCCGGAAGTCACGCCGATACTCATGAGGCAACCTGCATTATGCCCTTCGTTGATATCGACTTCCGTATCGCCGATTTTGATCACCTCTTTGGGATCTTCGATTCCCAATTCTGCCATGATCTTTTGGATCATGAAAGGAAACGGTCTTCCTTGTGGCACTTCGTCACTTGCGGCAGAGGCATCGATGTAGTTTCCGCGATCCCAACCAACACGCTTCAAAATGATATCTGTGATATCCCGGCTAAATCCCGTATCCAAACCAACTTTGATTCCCATCGCGTGCAATGCATCAAAAACCATCTCAGCATCCTCGACAGCCCGAATCGCAGGATCGGTCGCATAGTAATTCAGCATACCCTCCACGAAATCAGTATGGATTTTATCGATCAGTTGATCAGTAATTTTCGCGGTATCAGGTTCGTGAATCTCCAATAGTTCCCGAATAGCCTGCGGTTTGGAATACCCCATTTTCTCATTGGCTTCCTGAAGAGTGACCGAAGGATATCCGTGGTTATTCAATGAAGACTGGAAAGCTTTTGCGACGCTATTTTCGTCGTGGATGGTTGTTCCGGCTATATCAAAGACCGCCAACTTAATTTGAGACATTAGCTAATGGATTTTATTTATTTGGCTGTGAAAAAAGGGAGACCTGTGCAAAACACTCACTCCCTTGATATGCAAAACCAACTTAATTACTGTTTAGCAAAATTAAACTCATCCCAGGAAAGAGGTAAGTAAAGCCAGTTAAGTATTTGTTAAAAAATCATGAAGAATAGTCTCTGATATTAACTTTAAATAGACAAAAAATTAACATATACGATCTATTAAGCCTTTTTGAAAAAGCAGAAAAGAACTTATCAATTACTTAATATCCAAAAATTGGAGAAGAGGTTATATTTCAATTATTTAGTATTTATAAACTTTATAAAGATGAAATCTTCCTTTTCTAACCTTCCTGCTTCGAAAAAAGTGAATTTGGTTTTCGCCCTGTATGATAAATATGGAGCAGAAGATTACATCGGTGAGCCAGTCTCCCAAATCGAGCATATGTGCCAATCTGCCCAATTGGCAGAGAAAGAAGGGTTTGATGAAGAGGTTATTTTAGCTGCATTTTTTCATGACATAGGCCATTTATGTGTGAATCTGGGGGAATTTGAATCGATGGAAGGATACGGAATCAAGAGCCATGAAAAAATTGGTGCGGACTTTTTGCGCGATCTCGGGTTTCCCGAAAGAATCGCAAAACTGGTCGAAAATCATGTTCAGGCCAAACGCTATCTCACTTTTCAATACCCTGAATACTTTGACAAACTTTCAGAAGCCAGCAAAAAAACTTTAGAATACCAAGGTGGAAAAATGAATGAAAGTGAAGCAAGAACTTTTGAAACTGATCCGCTTTTTGAAACATCCCTTAAAATGAGAACCTGGGACGAACTGGCAAAAGAGGAATTCGTCCCGGTTCCGGATTTAAATATTTACCAAGATATGGCAATGAGGTCGCTTAATTAAGTTGGGTTGTATTTCGGAGAATCAGACTATCCAATCTCTCTCCTTCCACACCAAAAACTTTCAGCTCCAATCGGAGCGAATCTGCCTGAATAATTCCAAAATGATTCTTCTTGATGATGCGATCCATTACTGGAAATTCGGAATCTTTCCCCTCCTGTTCCAAACCTCCCCCTGCCCCGCCGACTATCAGAAATGTGACGGAATGACCTGAAAAATCAAGAGTCAACCGCTCATAATCGTGCGTGTGACCGGAAATCACCAGATCAATCAAACCCGCATGGAAATAGGGATCGAGGAGCTTCTGAATTGATTTTTCCCCATGATATCCCGGCCATCCCTGAGAGTATGGAGGCTGGTGAAGCATGATTATTTTCCAGGGAGATGCTTTCCATTCTTCAGAATGCATGGTTTTGTGAAACCAATCGGCTTGGGGAGAGTCTCCCCTGATCTCTACCGGAAAGTTTTCATTGGGATCAAGACTTACCAAACCAACCGGCCCGAAAAACTGAAGCCCATATGTTTTTGAATCTTTTCCATAGATATATTTTTTCAAAAATTGCGGATTGAGATCTTCGTAAAAACCATCATAATCATGGTTTCCGGGGATCAGCAATTGCGGAAAACTCAAACCTGAAACATGACTCATTAATCGAGGATAGGCCAATTCTTCAGAGCCATTCGAAACCAAATCTCCGATTCCGATACTCAGGTCAGGTTGGTGAGAGTTGATCAGCTTCACGAGTTTAGCAAAGGTTTCCCAGCCTCCCTGACTGTCTGCCCAAACTGCCAGTTTCACTTTTTCAGCAGGAAGAGGCGCCGAAAAACTAAAACTCCCAAACCGGGATTTCTCTTGGAAAAGCTTAAATTTCAACTCCTGAAGCGGTTCTATTTCCAGGCTGAAAACGCCATTATTTGATTCAAGGATTTTTTGAGTTTCATCCTGAAAATCCAAGGTCATGGTTCCCGACTTTTCACTTACCCACCGAATCACATGATTTCCATCCGGGCTTATCAAGAAGGCTGGCTTTGTCATCAAAATCGGATATTCTGAAAGAAGTTTTCGTATCTCCTCCTCATCCAATCCTTCCGATTGCTTTTTCAATTCGGGATCTTCAAGAAGGGAAAATTTCCTTGCTGCGAAAATCGAATCCCTTCTTGAAGCGATCAGAATTTGGTTCTTTTTGAAAATCTCCCCACTCATCCATTTCACACTCCTCAATCCTCCCTCCATCGCATTATTGACGACGCGAATTATTAACTCCCCGCCGGATCTGGCTGAAACCGGGAAAAAATCACCGGGCTCATGCCTGTTCACCTGCTGACCATTTTCCCAAAGCTGCACTCCATCATCTCCGTTAATATGCAGGAATCCTGACTCCCAAGAGCCCTGAAATCTATACCAAATGGAATGGTTGGGAAGAGAAAGCCGATGGGGCAATTCGATCAATTGACCTTTTGGAAAAACAGGCAAATCCCTATCTATTCCGGGAATAGAATCCCCTCTCAAAAACTCCCAGTTTTGGTTCAAAACCAATACACCCGAATCGGAAAAAGCCCCGGAATAATAAGAATCCAACTTAACTTTACTCGAAAAAAATGCCCCTCCGAACGTCGGAGAGGCAGATTTATCAGTTTGAGAATTACAGGCTTGAAAAATCATCCCTGCTAGTAGAACAGCAATTACTCTACTCATTTGATCATTTCCTTGATTGCTGGAGCGGCTTTTTCCTCAGGATATTCCATGCCAAGCAATTGGAAAATTGTGCGGGCGATCATAGCTGAACTCCACTGGCCTTTGGTTTTCATTTCTCCGGAATCCGGCGTATCAGGTCCGATTGCTGCCATCCAGATTTCACCGGCAATTGGAATGCTTGCTCCGTGACCTTTCCAACTCGTCTTGGAAGTACCGCGACCGTGATCTGTGGTGATGATCATAGTCGTTTTATCTTTGTATTGGGGATCGGATTGAATGAATTCCCAAACCTCTTTGATGTAAGCGTCCGTTTGTTTTGCAGACCAAAGGTATTGATCGTAGTGATTGCCATGCGCCCAATCGTCAGTTTCTCCATAGGCGATGTAGACAACTTTGGGTTTATACTTTCTCATAGATTCCATCGCATAATGATGGGTAAACGGATCAAGTCTCACTCCATCCCAAGGACCGCGTATTTCATCCTGCATCCGATTGATTAGGATTTCATTTGGTGTCAGATCAGAACCTTCCGCTTTGTCAAAACCAGCATTTACCGGAACTCCGCTTCTCTCTTCGTTGACGATGTAGGGGAAAACATCCCAAGATCCGAACGCCATTACTTTGCCTTTGTACTCGGGCATTTTGTTGAGATGCTCCAGCAAGGTCACGTTTGGATTATTGATTTTATCATTGCTGTTGATCCGCTCATCGTCTGCAAATCCGCTCAATACCTCGTTGTAGCCCGGATATGAAAACCACATTTTGTTGCTGTTGTTGACATTATTACCATAAGCTCGGTTGCCATATAGCTGACCTTTGGATGCCAGAGTTTCCCAGAAAAACGGCATTAACATCTTTCTTCTTTCAAGCGGATTTAGGCTCCAAAAATCTTCCAAAAGCGAGCCGGGCGTTTCGATCATTCCGGTATCATCCACCAAAATCGAATCAGCACCTTTGTAAATCTCCTGCCATCTCATTCCATCCAACGTGATCAGGACGATGTTTTCTGTTTTATAATCCTGAGCCTGAAGGCCAAAGGAGGTAAGCGTAAAAAGGAAGGCTGATGCCAGTGTCACTTTGAATTTTTTCATCATGAGGGTGATTGAGGTTGGAAAAAAGTCCGCTACCGGCTGAATTTCGATAGCGGACTTATAAATATAATTAGAGATTACTATTTAACATCCCACCAAACTCGGGTGGTAAGTGCATCCTCACCCTGACGGGCAATAGCTTCCTTGTAATTCTCGGCATTCAAAGATTGTATACTTCCCGGATAGATGAATCTCACCGGTACAGTACTAATAAAGGCAGCTGGTCCAGGAACAATTTGAGGATATCCTGTTCTTCTCCAGTCATACCATCCTTCCATTCCTGTGAAGAATAAGGCTAACCATTTCTGAGTTCCGATTTTACTCAATTTCTCCTGAGAAGTGCCTGTGTAAGCCACACCAGCTTGTTGATAGTAAGCATTATCTACTACAAGTTTGGACGCGATCTGAGGAAGGTTGATCAATGTATATCTGGCTTTGTAATAATCTACAGATGATTGAATTCCGTTTTTGTAAAGTTCTTCAGCCGAACCAGTAGTGATAAATCCTCTTTCTCTCGCTTCTGCAAGAATAAACTGAAGCTCAGAATAGCTCATCAAAACTGCCTGATATCCAGTTGGATTAGCCAATGGAGTACATGCGCTGCAAGAAAACAACAAACCTACTCTTGAGATAAAGTTTGATCCGCCTTTGGTAGGATCACCTGATGGAGAATATTTCAAAGCTTCTTCATCACCCAGACCATTTGGAACTCCCTGATACGCTTCCGGAGCACCAACTACACCAGCTGCTGAGGCATTCGCAGGTTGAGCATAGGCAAATAACCTTGGATCATTGATACTTTTGAGCGCATTTTCCATCTTTTCGCTTAGCCTAATCTCATCGTATGAGCCTGATCTTGTGGTGAAAAGCGGATGCTGATTTGGTACATCCTGAAGATACTGAAGAGCTGCCTCATCAAGATTAGAGGTGAAAATCGGAGATTGAGCAGGATTGGCAAGAATCGCCTGCATTTCTGCAGATGGATTGCTCCTATCGGAAAGTCGCATCAGAATTCTCAATCTCAGTGAGTTTGCAAACTTCTTCCAGCGAACCACATTACCTCCAAAAAGAATATCTCCCTCCACTTTCTCAGCCGAAGAACCCAGTAAGTCATTTGCCTCTTTCAACTCGGCCAAAATCCCTTTGTAGATATCTTCCTGCTTATCAAACTTTGGGTAATTAATATCTGATTTTGCCTGAATTGCCTCAGAATAAGGAAGATCTCCATAAGCATCCGTCATAAAGGAATACAGGTTTGCCCGCATTACTTTGGCAATACCCACATAGTTTTGCTGACCTGCCTCACCTGATATCAGAATGATATTATTGATATCTCTGAGCGCATTGTAAAATGTGCTATATGGATTTCCCTGCGGTCCCCAGTTGTATCGGTCTTCATTCGTGAACTGGATTTTCGCAGTTTGCTGCATTACCAGATTCCCAAGTCCCCATGATTTGCCCGCAATTTCATTTGTGGTACTTCGGATTACATTTGGAAGCAAAAGTGCAGAAGAAACTTTCTCAGGGCTGTTTGGATTGATGTTTGTCTCCTCAAAGTCCTTGTCACAGCTACTCAGGGCCAGCAAAGCTAACATCCCGAATCCTGCAAAATATTTTATATTGAATTTCATATGATTTCTGATTTTAGAAAATTATTGATTCAGTAGTTAGCTTAGAATTTCACGTTCAGGTTGAATCCAATGCTGCGCGTAGATGGGAAAGACATATCCTCCACACCCGGGATCAGCGTACCACCGCCCATCGCCATGGTCTCAGGATCAAAGTGAGGATTTTCGGTCCAAAGGAGCAGATTACGGCCTACAAGTGAAATTTTCACATCCTGAATTGGCATTCTCCCCAAAACACTTCTAGGAATGCTGTATCCAAGAGTCACTTCTCTCAGCTTCAGATAAGTAGCATCATACAAAGCTGCCTCTACGTTATTTCTCTCGTAGTATCGGTTGTGCCAGTTTCGGGATGTGATTTCTATAGTATTCGGTCTGAAGGACCCATCAGCATTTTTGATGACACCCGGGCTTACGATACCGTTACCTTCTACGTTCAGATCGTATCCATTCTCTCGACCGAATAGTGTTTCTTCCAATTGTCCGGAAGTACTTCCGATGGTTTTGGTACGGGAAACAACGATTCCACCATATCTGAAGTCGAACAAGAAGCCCAGGTTAAATCCTTTGTAGCTTATATTATTCTGCAAACCCAGCATCCAGTCAGGATTGTAATTTCCCCGCAGTTTCAAAGTAGGATCTGTGATTGGAGTTCCAGTTGAAGTATGGATGATTTCGCCGTTATATTGACTGGCAGGATCATTCACTCTTGAGAATCCAGCTCCATAAATATTCCCCATTCTCTCACCCACTCTCGCCTGGATATTTGCACCATTTCTACCGGTCATTGAGTAAGTAGTAAGGTTGTCAGTCAATTCCAGAACAGTTCCTCTTGTCCTCGTGAAGTTTGCCATGAAATCCCATCTGAATCCACTTTCTGTTCTTACCGGATTTCCGTTAAGGACGATTTCTATTCCTTTGTTTTGAATCTCTCCTGCATTCACAATTCGTGAAGCATACCCTGTGGCAATATCCAACTCAATCGGTATGATTTGATTTCTGGTTCTATTATCAAAGTAGGTAAAGTCTAAACCAAGTCGTCCTTCCATAAATCGAACATCAAAACCTGTTTCAAAAGAAGCAGTTCTTTCAGGCTTCAGATCAGCATTTGACAATCTGCCTGATTCTGATTTACCTTGAGTTGTTCCCCAAGCAACAACCGAATTGTAAACATTGGAAAGCGCATATGGATCAGTATCATTTCCTACTTCTGCGTAAGCAACTCTTGCTTTTAGGAATGAAATGGCACTAGGCAAAGTGATCATGTCAGAGATCACAGCACTCAATGTGGCTGATGGATAGAAATAGCTGTTGTTGGCCGCAGGAAGGGTACTTGACCAATCATTTCTTCCGGTGATATCCATGAACAAAACATTCTTGAATCCGATTTGTCCAAATCCGTAAAGGGAATTGATTCTTTTCTCAGATGTAAACTGATTGACCTGGAGGTTTACTGCGGTATTTGTAAAATTGTAAATATCCGGAATCAACAACTGAGGCGCTACTGTCTGTACCGATCTGTTTTCCTGACGCATTTGGTTTCCTCCCAGCGCAAGGCTGTAAGACCAAACCGGCTTGGTGGTTTCAGAGTATGTCAACAAGAAATCAGAGTTCTGCTCACTGAACGAAAGATTATCTTCTCTATAACTTCCTTTCGGAAATCGCTGAGTACTAAATGCTCTTCTTCTGTCTCTTAACTCATTATAAGAATCCAAACCTGTACGAACCATCAGGCTCAGTTTCTCAGTGAACTTATAAGTGGCTGAGATATTACCAAAAATCCTGTCTTTGGTCTGACCGTTGGTATTTTCATATACGTTGAAATACGGATTATCGTGATAGTTGTAATTGTAGTTGAATTGCTGAGTGCCATCCAGACCTTTCATCCAATAATCCTTAAGCGTATTCGTGTTGACCTGACGTCCGTACCAGATGAATAAATACATCAGGTTTTCGGTGCCGTAGCTGATATTTGGACGGTTATCGCTGTCCGTTCTCTGGAAATTCACGGTGGAATTTACCGTCAACTTGTCCGTCACTTTCATTCCACCATTCAAGGCAATGGAATTTCTCTTCAGATCAGTGTTTGGCACTATGCCTGTTTGATCCAGATTGGTCCAGGAAAGTCTGATGTTTGATGTCTCGTTTGACGCCTGCAAAGAAACGTTGTTGGAAAGCGTGACTCCTGTTTCAAAAAAGTCATTCACGTTATTCGGCTGAGAAACCCATGGTGTTGGAGTGATTGTGCTTCCCGCAGGAGCATTCAAATCTCCACCTCTGAAACCCGCAGCGGAACGAGGGGAATCATACTGAGGAATCAAAGCGCCTTTATCCAGTTCAGGACCCCAGCTTTCATCAACGCCATCTGCGGAACCTGCACCTGCTCCGTTTACGAAAGCAAATTGGCCGTTATTTCCTTGCCCATACTTATCCTGCCAGTCAGGCAAAACAAGGGGATTATCAAAAGTCACATTGGAATTGATTGTCACACCCATTCCTTTTTTTCCTCTTCCGGTTTTGGTTGTGATCAAAATCGCACCGTTTGCAGCTCTCGATCCATACAAAGCGGCCGCCGCAGGACCTTTCAATACAGTCATCGAAGCGATGTCATCCGGGTTGATTTCACCGGCAGCATTACCATAATCCACTTCCTGGTTTCCCGAACCCGAAGATCCCACGATGTTGTTGGAAATAGGAACACCGTCCACCACGAACAAAGGCTGGTTTGCATTGATGTTCAGGGAGGACTCTCCTCTGATCGTCACCCGGCTTGATCCTCCAATTCCTGAAGAGCTGTTAGTGATCTGAACCCCGGCGACACGTCCGCTCAAAGAATTAATTACGTTAGTTTCGCGAGCTTCAGTGAAACGTTCACCTTCAACAGCTTGGATTGAATATCCAAGTGCTTTTGTTTCTCTTTCAACTCCAAGTGCAGTCACTACCACTTCAGAAAGTGCGAGACCCTCCACAAGCATCACATCAATAACATTAGAATTTCCAACGATTTGTTCGATGGATTCAAAGCCCACAAATGAAAAAACCAGGGTTTCACCTGATGAAGCCAAAATAGTGTAGGTTCCGTCGATATCTGTAATCGTCCCGCGAGTTGTACCTTTTACCAGAACTGATGTTCCCGGAAGAGGCTCCTTATTTACGTCACTCACTTTACCTTCTACCCGGGATTGTTGGGCAAAAGAAAAATTAAAAGTCAACAACAAGAAAGCTGTGAAGACCCATTGCCAAATGCTTTTTTTAGCAGCCATTTTACTGTAGAGGTTTTGAATAAGTTAGATTTTTGGTTAATAATTTTACCAAAGCTAAACCTCCAAAATCAAAACTGGGTTAATTCAATTTTACCAAAAAGTGAATTAATTCAATGTTAACACAAACCAAAATAAGCCTTAAATGAATCTAAATACAATTTTTGATGGTTTTTTCAAGTTAACATTGAATTCAATGTTTCCCTATTTTTACCAAATCTTTAAATTAAAAGGTATACATATATTAAACATTTCAGGAAATAAAAAAACCTCCAGAAGGAGTTGTTTGGATTAGCCACAACTGTTTAATGATTTTCCAGCTTTACTTTGGATGCAAACTTACTTAACGACCCAATTATCTTATTCGCCATAAAGGTTAGTCGACAGATTAATTTCAAAGATTTTGGATTTAGGCAAATAGTTGGTTTCTACACAAACTCGGCAATGGAAATGCACATGTAAGTCCCTTCTAATATTGCACTTACAGCCGCCTTAGCAAAGAGCATACTTG
>VFKK01000232.1 GCA_009885605.1 Cyclobacteriaceae bacterium
GGAGATACTGCCATTTTCTTTGGATTATCAGGAACGGGAAAGACTACCCTTTCAGCGGATCCAAATCGTTTTTTAATTGGTGACGATGAGCATGGATGGGCAAAAGAAGGCATTTTCAATTTTGAAGGAGGTTGCTATGCGAAAGTCATCAACTTAAGCCGCACCAATGAACCTGAAATCTGGGATGCAATCCGTTTTGGTGCCATTGTGGAAAATACCCGTTTCAAACCAGGAACCCGCGAAGTCGATTATTCAAACAAATCGGTAACCGAAAACACACGAACCGCCTATCCTATTCATCATATTCCCAATTCGGTGGGGCCTTCGATAGGAGGAATTCCTAAAAACATTTTTTTCCTGACAGCAGATGCTTTTGGCGTGATCCCTCCTATTTCAAGGTTGAACAAAAGCCAGGCGATGTATCATTTTATTTCTGGCTACACAGCTAAAGTTGCCGGGACAGAAATGGGAGTGACAGAACCAAAATTGACCTTTTCAGCCTGTTTCGGAGCAGCTTTCTTTCCTCTTCATCCAGCAAAATATGCCACTCTTTTGGGAGAAAAGATGGAAACGAATGAGGTAAACGTCTGGTTGATTAATACAGGATGGACGGGTGGTCCATATGGTATCGGAACGAGAATGAAACTTTCCTATACAAGAGCAATGATCACTGCGGCATTGGAGGGAAGTTTGAATGCGGTGGATTTTTCAAAGCATCCAATTTTTGGTTTTGAAGTTCCCCAATTGTGCCAAAACGTTCCTTCGACAATCCTCAATCCCAGAAATACCTGGAGTAATCCGGAAGCATATGACCTGCAAGCAAAAGAATTAGCAATTGCTTTTCAAAAGAATTTTGAAAAATTCAAAGAATACGCTTCGGAGGATATTTTAAAAGGTTCACCTACCATTTAATAAAAGAGTGAAGTGTTTTTTCAATCCTTTTCTATTAATCATCAAAAAATATCCAAGTCAAACCCTATTTTTGCCGATCTGTTTTATTCTCTATCGAAACCGAGCAGCAAAACCTGAAACCATAATTTTAATCTAATGAAAACAGCAGAAATTATTACCGCAAAAGGAACAATGAAAGTGGAGTTTTACGAAAAGGATGCTCCTAACACTGTTCAGAATTTTGTGGATTTGGCCAATAAAGGATTCTATGACGGTCTGACTTTTCACCGTGTTATTCCAAACTTCGTAATTCAAGGTGGTTGTCCGGTTGGAAACGGTTCAGGCGGACCTGGTTATAAAATCAAGTGTGAGCTAGAGGGAGAAAACCAATACCATGATCGTGGAGTACTCTCCATGGCCCATGCCGGAAGAAATACCGGAGGTTCTCAGTTTTTCATTTGCCATAGCCGTGATAATACTGCTCATTTGGACAGAAATCACACTTGCTTCGGCAAAGTGGTAGAAGGCCTGGATGTGATTGACGCAATCAAACCCGGTGACAAAATCGAAAAAATCGTTGTAAGCGAATCATAAAAAAATCCCCTCAATTGAGGGGATTTTTTTATGATTTTATTGGTCCAGTTCCTTTAGAATTTTTACTACTTCTGCGTGAATTTTTGGAGCAGTTTCCGGACCCAATGAATTGATTTCGCCATATGGTCGATTTTTAAAATCGTAACTAAAGGGAGGTTCCACGTCCCATTGACTTTTGGGGACAATGTACCCGATCATATCGTTAGACAACCCACCAAAAAACTTAAACTTCCCAGGAATCAGGGTTTGCAAAGCGGGAACCTCTACGGGATCTATACCATAATCCGCACCTGGAGGAGATTCAATCCCACCATGTAGAATTTCAGGATACAATTCCCCCGGGACATGAACAAAAGTAGCCGAACCCAAAGTCCAAGCGGACACCTCTGAGCGAATATGCTTCCAAGAAGTAAATCCCCTGTCGAAAATCCCGAGAAATGCTGCAAGATGGAATAAAGTATTGTCCATTTTCAATTCTATGGATTTTGCCCGAACGGACAGGTTGGGTTTATTTTCAATCTTCCAAACAGTATCTCTTAACGTTTCTAAGGTTATTTTTGCAAGCGCTTTACCCTGGGCCCTCATCTTGTCCGGACTTTGCTTTTCAAGTAATTGGCCAGAAAATGGGTCAGCTACTGCCATATCAGGATGTGTAGTCATCAGACCTCCAATTGCACCATTGAGAAAGATAGCTACTCCTCCCACTCCTTCTGTTACAAGTGTATCTCCTTCTGAAATCCCACTTTCGACCATATTTCTCCAAGGATCCGGAAAATCAGAACTAATTTGAATATTATCAGACCAAAGTGTTTCCGGATGATTTCCCCAATTCATTAAGGTTCCGAGTGTTTTGCCGTTTTCAGCGTCTAAGACTTGCATCAAATTCAATGAGGCATCAAAGACCATGGGTTTTCGGGTATCGCCAACAAGAGGCTTTAGCTTTTCTTTCTCTACTGCATACCGAAATACTGCAGGACGCAGTGCCATCGAGGCTTCAGCAACTGCATCTCGAATACCTAGTTGGACTTGACTCAGATACTCCGGATCAACGCCTGAAGTGTAATCTGATGATCCCCATTGCCCTATCAAATCCGGAGAAGAATGAACATGCGTGCTCGCAATAATCACATAGTCCAATTCCGGATTAGTTTCCAAAATCAATTTTCGAGCAGTTATCACTTCATCATTTCCAAAGCCAACCATATCTATGACGCAAAGAGCAATTTTCACATCTCCCGCATCTAAAACCATTGCTCTGGCCCATAGCGGATCCAACACACTCTGGGCGGGTCTGGAATTATGAAAGCCTGCAAGCCAAATGGCATCAAACTTACCGTCACCGTTCGCATCTTCAAACGTATCGCCATCCTCCTGCTTATATCTGGAATCGACGTTTACATCAGTCCAGGTTTCAAAGTTCTTCGGGGTGATGTCAACTTTGGCAAATCCAGCCAACACCTCATTCTGTGATGAATTCAGATCAATATCTACTGAATAGCCTTGATAGCGATCTCGAAATTGATACAGGGAAAAAAGCCAAATACCTAAAAATGACACTCCTAGAAAAATCAGGAATCCAAAGAGAAATTTTTTCATAATTAAGGTCTTTTGGGTGCTTTTAAATTTTAATTAAAATCTTGAATTTCTTCCAAAATAGCTAATTGCCACGTTCATTTTTGAAAAAGCAAGTTTGGAACAGATATTGGAAAGAAGTAGATACAAACTAAATTTCGATGAAATCCCAAAATTTAATTCTCCTGTTTATATTTTTTATCACTTCCATGTCACCCCTGATGGCACAGCGATACGGCACAGCCGTGGGACTGAGATTTGGAAATAATAGCCTGGGAAGGACTATCGGGATCACAGGTCAGCAAAGAATTACCCAGCGCTTAACCCTTGAGGGAATCTTACAATCTGACTTTAGTAGAAATTCAAATTTGAGTCTACTCATCGAAAAGCATCATCCGGTCATTTCAAAGCGATTCAATTATTACTATGGTGCGGGGATTTCCTTCGGCAAAGAAGAAAGCTTCGAAAAAATGGAAGACAGTAACCAAATCATCCAAACCTATGGAAATGCTACCACAGGAATTGACTTGATTACTGGGTTTGAGATGACTTTGTTGAATACAGTGCTTTCATTGGACTACAAGCCCAATATCAATATTGCCGGAAGAGAGGAATTTTTCAGAAGTCAGATAGGTATTTCCGCCAGGATGGTTTTGGTGAAAAGCAAAGAGCAAAAGAAAAAACAAAGACAGCGGGAAAAGGCAAAAACTTCAAATCAAAAGAATTCTACTCTACCCGGGATTGGATCTATTTTCAAAAAGAAATAAGCGGGACCTCTATTTCAGTGTCTTTTTATACACCTTTTCTTGCAAGTCGGAGTTCTCGACAACAGATCTGTACCACTTCAATCGGAGGTTTTGCCTCTCTTCAGTCGAAAGATAAAAATCGGGATGGTTATATTTCCCTGCCTTTTGAATGAGGTCAAATAACAGGATTGATGCCGCAACAGAGATGTTGAAGCTTTCCGTAAAACCCAACATCGGAATGTGAACCAACCCGTCGCAATTTGATTTTACTTCTTCACTTATCCCCTCATGCTCATTTCCAAAAACCAAAGCGAGTTTTTCAGTCGGCTCTAAATCAAAAATGGAAACTGACTGAGGTGCGGGCCTGGTTCCGTAGCTTTTGTAGCCTTTTTGCCGTAACGACTGAAAGCAAGCCTGAACAGAACTGCCTTCCTCTAGGTAGTATTTATGCAAATCCACCCATTGCGAAGCACCGCGAGTAACGTATGGATTGACTTTGTATGAATTGATTTTTTCAATAATACGAATGTCCTGAACTCCAAAACAATCGCAAGTCCCAATCACTGCACTTGCATTATGCGGTTTAAAAATATCTTCCAAAACCACTGTAATAAAGCGGGTGCGCTCAGCTAATACCCACCCTCTCCATCACTGATTTCTTATGGGGTGTGATGAATTGGCCTAAATAGTCCAGCAAGTTTTGATCGAATTCGATTTCTCTTTCACTCATTTACTCAAACAAATTTTTAAAATAAGCCCAATTGTTCGTCATCCTCTTTTTTAACGGAAAGGTCAATGGTAGTTCCTATTTCCAATTCATCATCCGCATCAGCCTCAGATGAATCTTCAAGGTCTTCGGATAGCTCTGGTTCAGCCGCTTTTTTTGATTGGATCAAGGCCAAATCTTTAACCGGATAGGTGCTCAATTTATTGCCAATGGCCTTCCAGCCTTTCACATCGATCAGCATATCCAAGTCGTATTCCATAGCTTCTTCTTCTTTACCTTTTATCAAGGTCACTGAAATCTGAGGTTGCTTTTCAGTCGAGACAAGTTTCAGGTAAGATTGCTTGTGATCTGTGATAAAGTTAAATTTCTTATTGATCGTGGTAGTTTCAATTTGGAATCGTTTGACGAAAAACGTCTTCGTACCTCCATCGTAATAAACAGCGGAAACGGTACTTAAAGGATTGAATTTTTCAATCAAAACTACTTCACTAGCCTCAAATCGATTTGTCAATTCGAATGTTGTTAACTCGTATTCGCCGCTTTTATAACAAACAAATATTCTGTCTTCACCCAAGAAGTTACCAATCAACCTACCTCTTTGATCGGTATTTAGCCTACCTATGACCGCATCGTAATAAATATTCAAACCTCCCAGAGTGGAAACACCCTCCATTTTCAACTGGATTTTTCTTACCGGATAGCGTGTCAGGATATTTCCCTGAGCACTTCTTCCCTTGATCTCAATTGTTGCAAAATCGAAGTCAAAAACCTTTACTCTGGCTTTGGCACCTTGAGTCAGAAACACGGTAATAATCTCAGCTTCACCATTTGGATTTGCGGTGAAATACATGACTTTGGAGCCTTTTGTTCCTTTTGTTAAATCATATTCTTTATCTCGCGTGATTCCTAAAACTTGAAAACGCTTGACCATTGCTTTTCCTGAGGTTCCTTCAAGGTAAATCAGGTTATAAACCATCCGCTCGTCTCCTTTGCGGAATACGCCCACGTGGAGTATATCCTTTCCCATGAAGACTTTTTCTGAGATCTTAGAAACCATGCAAACTCCATCCCGACGTATCACAATAATGTCGTCCAAATCAGAACAATCGCAAACAAATTCATCCTTCTTGAGTCCAAAACCCACAAATCCGTCGAGTTTGTTTACATAAAGTTTGGCATTATTTGCAGCAACGGTGGTTGCCTGAATCGTATCGAAGGCTCGGATTTCAGTCTTCCGCTCCCGGCCTTTTCCATATTTATCCAGGAGGTTCTGGTAATAATTGATCGCATAATCGGTCAAATGACGAAGATGATAATTGACTTCTTTCAGTTCTTCCTGAAGTCTTTTCATCAATTCATCTGCTTTGAATGTATCGAATTTTGATATCCTCTTGATTTTGATCTCTGTCAAGCGCAGCAAATCATCCTGGGTAATCTCCCGATAGAAATCCGGCTTAAATGGATCCAATCCTCTATCAATAGCTACCAAAACTGCTTCCCAGGTGGTACACTCCTCGATGTCCCGATAGATTCGGTTTTCAATGAAGATTTTCTCCAGCGAAGAGAAAAGCAATTTCTCCATCAATTCGCTTTTCCGAATCTCTAATTCACGCTTCAGCAGCGCTTTTGTTTGCTTGGTGTTGTATTCTAAAATATCATTGACAGTGAGGAAAACTGGCTTATCCTCGATGATCACACAAGCATTTGGGGAAATGGAAATCTCACAATCTGTAAATGCATACAGCGCATCAATAGTCATATCCGGAGAAACTCCCGGGGCCAGTTGAATCTGAATCTCTACGTCTTTGGCTGTGTTATCCACTACCTTTTTGATCTTGATTTTGCCTTTGTCGTTGGCTTTCAAGATAGAATCGATCAAAGAATCAGTAGTCGTTCCATAGGGTATTTCCTTTATTAAGAGGGTCTTACTGTCTTCCTCTTCAATCCTGGCTCTAACCTTTACCCTACTGCCTCGCAAGCCTTCATGATATTCTGAAAAGTCTGCGAAACCTCCGGTAATAAAGTCCGGAAGAATATTGGTTTTGTGTCCGTTGAGGATCGCGATAGACCCTTCAATTAGTTCGCGAAAGTTGTGTGGGAGGATTTTGGTCGAAAGACCAACGGCAATACCTTCTACACCCTGAGCCAAAAGCAACGGGAATTTCACCGGTAAAGTAACCGGCTCCCGCTTTCTACCATCGTAAGAAAGCTGCCATTCCGTTGTCTGAGCATTAAAAACAACCTCAAGTGCAAACTTGGAAAGTCTTGCTTCGATGTAACGTGAAGCCGCAGCACCATCGCCGGTACGTACATCTCCCCAGTTACCCTGAGTCTCGATCAGTAATTCCTTTTGACCGATGTTGACAATTGCATCACCTATTGAAGCGTCTCCATGCGGATGATATTGCATGGACTGACCGATGATGTTAGCGACTTTATTGAATCGGCCATCATCCATTTCCTTCATTGCATGAAGGATTCGGCGCTGCACAGGCTTCAGACCATCCTCAATTGCCGGAACAGCCCGCTCTAAAATAACATAAGATGCATAATCGAGAAACCAGTCTTTGTACATGCCGGTGATAGGCACTGAAGTGTGCAGGCTCTCATCGCCGTCTCGTTTCAAATTCTTTTCTTCACTCATTTAATAAGTCCTTTTTTACAATCGTGAGTTCGAATGATCCTGCTATATTATTTCTCTTACCGGACAGAATTAAGCTGCCTCAGTTTTCTCTTCAACAAGAGCTTCACTCGGATTGTCCAAAGCCAAATCTTTTTCAATCTTAAGATTATCGATGATGAAATTCTGACGGTCAGGGGTGTTTTTCCCCATGTAGAAAGTCAGGAGATCGGAAATCTTGGTCTCTTTGTTCAGTATGATCGGTTCCAAACGAATATCTTCTCCGATGAAAGTCCCGAATTCCTCAGGAGAAATCTCTCCCAAACCTTTGAAACGGGTGATTTCAGGCTTAGATCCCAGCTTATGAATTGCCCTTTGGCGTTCTTCATCTGAGTAGCAGTAAATCGTTTCCTTTTTATTTCTCACGCGGAAAAGTGGGGTATCGAGAATATATAAATGCCCGTTTTTTACCAAATCCGGAAAAAACTGAAGGAAATAAGTCATAATCAGAAGCCGAATGTGCATTCCATCGACGTCGGCATCAGTTGCAATTACAATCTTTCGATAGCGGAGATTTTCAATCCCATCCTCAATATTTAAAGCATGTTGAAGGAGGTTGAATTCCTCATTTTCATACACGACTTTTTTTGTCATTCCAAAGCAGTTCAGGGGCTTTCCACGAAGTGAAAAAACAGCCTGAGTCTGCACATCTCTTGATTTTGTAATGGAACCGGAGGCTGAATCACCTTCCGTCAGGAAAAGCATCGTGTTATTTTTCGCTTCCTCATTTGCCTTGGCATCATCGTAGTGAACCCGACAATCTCTAAGTTTCTTATTATGAAGATTCGCTTTTTTTGCTCGTTCGTTTGCAAGTTTCTTAATGCCTGAGATTTCCTTTCTCTCGCGCTCCGACTGCAAAATCCTTTTAAGTAATGCCTCCGCTGTAGCAGGATTCTTGTGCAGGTAATTGTCCAGCTCAGTTTTAATGAAGTCGTTTACAAAAGTTCTCAAAGTCGGGCCATCAGGACCGATGGATTGAGAACCTAGCTTTGTCTTGGTCTGGGACTCAAAAACAGGCTCCTGAACTCGCACAGCAATAGCCGACACTACACTTTGTCTGATATCCGAAGCGTCAAAATCCTTCTTATAAAACTCACGGATTGTCTTTACAATCGCCTCACGGAAAGCAGCAAGGTGAGTTCCGCCCTGGGTGGTATACTGACCATTTACGAAAGAATAATATTCTTCTCCGTATTGGCCTGTATGGGTGATCGCACATTCGATATCAGTTCCTTTCAAGTGAATGATCGGATAGCGCGCACTTTCATCATCGACTTTATTTGAAAGAAGGTCGTAAAGGCCTCTTTCAGAGAAATATTTTTTCCCGTTGTAATTGATTGTAAGTCCTGAATTCAGATAAGCGTAATTCCAAATCTGATTTTCAAGGTATTCAGGGATGAAATGATAATTTTTGAAAATTCCTGAATCCGGAGAAAAAACCACTTTGGTGCCATTTCGGTCATTGGATTTTTCAATTGCTTTGTCAGAGACTAAAAGCCCCTTCTCAAATTCAGCAACTTTGGTTTCACCTTCTCGGAAGGCTTGAACTCTGAAAAAATCAGAAAGCGCATTCACCGCTTTAGTACCCACTCCGTTCAGACCTACCGATTTTTGGAATGCTCCAGAGTCGTATTTCCCACCAGTATTAATTTTGGACACACAGTCGATGACTTTTCCCAAAGGAATTCCTCGTCCATAATCCCTGACTTCTACTTTATGCTCTGTGATTTTAACGTCAATGGTTCTTCCATACCCCATCATATGCTCATCGATGGAGTTATCAAGAATTTCTTTTACCATCACATATATTCCGTCATCGTGGGCGCTGCCATCGCCAAGCTTACCGATGTACATCCCAGGACGGAGACGAATATGCTCTCGCCAGTCCAGGGACCTGATACTGTCTTCCGTATATTTTACTTCTTCAGCCATTTCTTTTGATTCTCAATACTTCAGGATCTGTTCTGAACTTGTTTGAATTTACCCGTCAATATCAAAAATAATCCGACAATCCATACAAGGAACAGGACAGGAATCATGTAGAAGAAAATGTTGAATTCACTTGAAGCTATCTCGTTTTGGTTATTGATAGAGTGGGTATAAAAAACCATCAGTCCCAAACTCAAATTCAAAATAGCACCGAAGGAATAAAACCAGCCCAAGAAGTAATCTCTGTAGGAATCTCCTACTGGAAATATTCTTCTCAAACCAGTGTGACTCTTGGTTTCCAAAAGCTTGGGAGGCAAAAGGACTAACCCGTTGCAAATGACAAACATGGCGATCATAAGGTAGAAAAATGACCCTTTTCCAAGATCCGCTGTAGAATTTCCTGCCTCATCCATCTGATACGAAACGCTCTCAGGAAGAGCAGAATAGAAGTATAAGAGGACAAAAATGAATAATAAGACACTAATAAAGTAGATGGCTTTTCCGAACCTATAAAACATAAATGAAGGGGAATTGAATGCGCTAATATAAAGGATTTGATAAACAGATTGGACCCGTCCGTTGTTCCTTTAATCATTATCTTTGCCAACTTGTTTCAGGGAATCATCCAAATTAATGATCCTCAGTACTCAAGACTTTGAATACAACAAACTCATGCTAAAAATCCTCAGGCTATTGATCCCGGTTTTCTTTGTCGCGCTAATTTCATGCAGCGCAAAATTAGATACTGGTAAAATAAATATGGAAAACTGGAAAGCTGATCGATATGGTTGCAAAGGCCTCCGGATTCAGGATATAGATGAAATCCAGAAAATAAAAAACACCTTTCTTGGTGCAGATAACCAAGCTGTAATCAAAACATTCGGCCGACCTGACCGGGTGGAGTTGGTGGATAAAAGCCAAAGTTTTTTCTTCTATTTCCTGGAACCTAGCAATGGATGCGAAAGTGTGGAAAAAGAAAAAGAACCCCTCAGGGTCCTTTTTCGAATGAATGCTGTCAGTAAAGTTTCTGAAGTAACTATTACAAACCAGAACCCATAAAGCACAGAGCAGCTGCTCCTAAAGTTCCGGCATTATTTTCCAAAGTTGCCTTCTTTAATTTTAAGTCTTTGACGTAATAAGAAGTCAAATATTGACGAATGGTATGATCCATAGACGGCATCATGAACTCAAGGCCTGCGGAAATTCCTCCACCGAAGTAAACGTCCGTAACATCCAAAATTCGAATAGTCGACACGATCGCTTCGCCAAGGATGGTTCCAACCTCCTCAAAAACCATTAGAGAAACTTCATTTCCGGATTTTGCAGTATCCACCAATAAATGGGTGCCGAGCTCTGCTCCCAGAAGTACTCCTGCTTTCTCGGGATAGGCGGCGATCATTCGAGCCATAATTTTTAAAATCCCTGCTCTTCCGATCAAAGTTTCCAATCCGGAGTTTCCACAAGCCAACATGTGGCCCATTTCGAGTGCATTTCCTCTTGACCCTTTAAAAACTGTTCCGTCAAGAACCAAAGCACTTCCAATTCCTGTCCCCATTGTAATAAATAGGAAGTTATCGGATGGATCATCTTTGCCGAAGTAGAACTCTCCGATGGCTGCGGCAGCAGCGTCATTTTCTAACGAAAATTCGTATTCAGGGTACTTAGCTTCCAATCCTGCTTTCAGATTGAATCCATTCAAAGCTGGAATAGCAGGTATTTCAAGAGGAGTAGTTCTGTCTTTGGAAATCAATCCAGGAAGGCCTATTCCGACTTTACCAACCTTCGGAAATTTCTTCAAATATTTGCCAAGACCCCCAATAAAGCAAGGGCCAAAGCCCTCAGGATGATCTCTATAGGGAGTAGTATCCTCTTTTTCAAATTCTAAAATAGTGCCCGCTCTGTCGACGAGGCCAATCTTTAGGTGAGTTCCACCCACATCCACTCCTAAAAAGTGTGAGTCCTGATCCTGCATGTAGTTGCCCATAGGTTTGAATTTCAAAAAAGCAAAAGAATTGGTTTACTTCCTAAAATCCTTGCCAATCTGCTGGAAAATTTTGAAAACTGCGGGACAAACGAGTGTATTTTTCAGTGAAAGCTCCAAAATCCCATGCATTTTCTTCCGATTGGTGTGAGGATACTCACGGCATGCTTTCGGCCGGTCTTCGTAAACAAAACATTTATTGTCAGCCTCCAAAAAAGGACATGGGGATGAGTTTAAAACAAAATCCCCTTCGTCATCACGATGCAGATAAGAATCAATGAACCCGCTGGATTTCATCCTGAAAACCTTTGCCAACCGATCGATATCCGTCTGCAAAAAAATCGGACTGGTGGTTTTACAGCAATTAGCACATTCCATACAATCAAGCGTTCCAAAAACCTCCTCATGAAGTTCTTCAAACTTTTCATCAAGTTCTTTTGGCTTGATTTTTTTCAGTCTGCTTTTTAATTTCTGATTTGAAGGATAATCAGATTTACTTTCTCTTCGAAAGATTTCAAGATCTATTTCCAATATCGAATGGAGATTAACGAATGAGGCAAAATATTTTTCAGGGAATACTATTTCATAAATAATAGATTTTCAGTATATTAAGATTAACCTTAGCTCTGAAATCATGAAAACTCATCCGTCTGAACTCTATCTCTATCACAATTCCTCTCAGCTGATAGATAAGCAGACACTCGCTTATGCAAAATCAATAGCAAGGTTCGTAAATGAAATTGATGTGGTGAAAGAAAAGATCACCACAACTCAATGGTACAGCCTTTTGCTCAAACTTAATCTCCGAGCCAAAGATCTTCTGAACAGGGCTCATCCCGATTACCAACGCCTGATTGCCGGGAAGAACTGGGATGAAGAAAGCTGGCTGCAAATTCTGGTCAGCTATCCTTATCTAATCAAATCTCCCATTGCTTTACTTCGAAACAAAGCAATCCTTTGTAATACCCCGACAGATATTCTCAAATTGAATTAATCCTCGCTCATCGAGATCCCGTCCTCTTGAATTTGAATCATTCGGGCTTTGTATAATTGACCTACACATTGTTTGAAATGTTTCTTACTCATTCCCAACAAACGTTGTATGTCTTCGGGGGAAGATTTATCATTCAGGGGCAAAAATCCTTTTTGCTCCAATATTGAAAGAATCATTTCCGAACCTTCATCGTATTTCACTCTTCCAGGAGCCAAAAGCTGCAGATCCAACTTCCCATCCTCTCTTCTTTTTTTGACAAACAGCTTGCGCTTCTCCCCGATTACCAAGGGTTGAAAAACCTCGTTTGCAAAAAGCAATCCCTCGAAGAGGTCATCAATCAAAACCTTATAGCCCAGATTTGTCTTTTCAAAAATCAATCCTTCCACTTCATCGCCCGGCTGAAAGGATTCCGGTGCAGTATCAATGAAATCACGGTATTTGGTCACACCGATCAGTCGATCCGTTCGATAATCAACACAAACTTTGACCAAGTATTTATCTCCAACCACCATGTTTTTACCCATTTCCGCTTTGGGAACAAAAAGGTCTTTTGGCAATCCCCAATCCATAAAAGCTCCGAAGGAAGTAACTTCCTTAGCTTCCAACACTGCAAATTCATCCAGCAACGCCAACGGTTTTTGGGTGACTGCAACAGGGCGGTCCTCACTGTCAGTATAAATAAATACCTCAACGATATCGCCTTCCTTTTCCTCTCCGAGCAAATATCCTTTAGGCAACAATAGTTCTTCTCCCGAGCTAAGCGCCAAATAAGCTCCAAAATCAGTAAATCGGTTAATAGGCAGCTTACTAATCAGACCAAGTTCTTTCATGTGTCAAAGGTAGGCATTAATCCTATTTTGCTCAGAAAGTTTTGCGACAAACAAAGTCTGGAAAGCAAGATTAAAAAATTGGAAAACGGGACAGAGCTAAGTAGATTTGAAGCATTCAAATAAGGGAAAGCCCCATCCCAAACCCAAATAAACTCGTTTTTGACCTAATCAGTACTTTATGAAAAACATCTCTGTCATCGGCTCCGGAACCATGGGAAATGGCATTGCGCATGTTTTTGCGCAACATGGCTTTGAAGTTTCCCTGATTGATATCAAGCAGGAATTCTTGGATAAAGCTTTGGCCACAATCAGGAAAAATCTCGATCGCCAGGTAAGCAAAAGCACTCTCAGTGAAGAAGATAAAAATGCAGCTTTGAGAAGAATCAACACCTTTACAGATCTGGAAGACGGTGTCAGAAATGCAGATTTGGTTGTGGAAGCAGCTAGCGAAAACCTTGGATTAAAACTGGATATTTTTCGTAAAATCGACCAATTTAGTCCTCAAAAAGCGATTTTGGCCTCCAATACTTCTTCTATTTCCATCACCAAAATCGCTGCAGTCACCAAACGGCCAAGCCAGGTAATCGGAATGCACTTTATGAATCCTGTTCCTGTTATGAGACTGGTTGAAGTAATCCGTGGTTATTCTACTTCGGGCGATGTGACAAATCGAATCATGGAGCTTTCGAAGAACTTGTCAAAAGACCCTGTGGAAGTCAACGATTACCCCGGATTCGTGGCCAACAGAATCCTGATGCCGATGATCAATGAAGCGATTAGCAGTTTGTATGAAGGAGTCGCGGGAGTTTATGAAATTGATACCGTTATGAAACTGGGAATGGCTCATCCAATGGGCCCTCTTCAACTCGCTGATTTCATCGGGTTAGATGTTTGCTTATCTATACTTCGTGTACTTCAGGACGGATTCGGAAATCCAAAATATGCACCCTGCCCACTTTTGGTCAACATGGTGGAAGCGGGATTCAAAGGTGTGAAAACTGGTGAAGGATTCTATCAGTATACCCCTGGAAGCAAAGATTTGGTAGTTGCGCCCCGATTTAAGAAATAATCTAAAACTAAATTCAAATGCATTTAGCAATATCCGGAAACATCGGAAGCGGAAAAACCACGCTCACAGAAAAGCTTTCCAAGCATTATGGCTGGAAGGCTGAGTTTGAAGCTGTGGATAACAATCCTTACTTGCCGGACTTCTACGAAGACATGAAGCGATGGGCTTTCCATCTTCAGGTTTACTTCCTCAATTCCCGGTTCAATCAAATTAAGAAGATTCAGGAAAGTGCTAATCCTACCGTTCAGGACCGGACTATTTATGAAGATGCTTACATTTTTGCTGCAAATCTTTACAAAAGTAATCTCCTCAGCGAGCGAGACTATACGAATTACAGAAGTCTTTTTGATTCGATGATCACGCATGTGAAAGCTCCGGATCTTTTGATTTACCTAAAAGCTGACATTCCAAAGCTAGTTGGACAGATCGAAAAGCGAGGCAGAACCTATGAAACTGCCATGCGGATTGATTACCTCAAAAACCTGAATCAACATTACGAAGACTGGATCGGTGGATATAAAGAAGGAAAACTCCTGATCGTGGATGTAAATAATCTTGACTTCGTGGAGCAGCCGGAGGATTTTTCAGCAATCGTTCAAAAAATAGACCGTGAAATTTTCGGGCTTTTTGCCTGATCATTTTTCAATGAATAAAGACCATTCATTGAACGGGTAGTCTTTTTGAACTTCCAGAAGAAGATTGAAATCCAATCTTTAAATCATAAATCCGAAATCACTCATCCGATCTTTCTGAGCAACCAGTTAAAAATCACTTTACGTTGCTCTTCTTTTGGATTGATTAGAAGTTGATCCAAGCGCTTGAGCGATCCGCCAGTCATCAACGTTTCGTAGGGAGTCAATCGAATCAATTTGTACCCATGAATCCTGGTTTGAAGATCGAATTGAAGATCATTGTAGGCAAGCAATTTCCAACCTGTAGGCCCATTTCCTGAGAAATCCCCCTGTTCACTTGCTTTGCCAAAGCAGTGTTTGGCAATAGGCGAACCATTCCAAACCCGCTCCTGATACCCAACTTTCAAACATTCTTTTTCAAACGTCCTACACATTCTTTTATAAGCTTCTGCGAAAGGAAAATTCAGATCGTTGTAGAGCTCTGATTTCAAAGTAGAAAGTCTGTATCGATTGAAATGCAACTCATCATCGTAGAGAAAAAGAGTACGATTGATTTTAAAATCAAATTTCAACTTTTCGAGAAAGACAAGTTTTCCATTTCCCCCAAGTTCTGAATAGACTTCTTCCAACCATTTTTTTCCTTTTTGATCCAGGAAACTTGGATTGATCTCCAATTCAAATTCAAGATCAAAATCAGCTTCACCCTCTTTCAGGATCAGGTGAAGTTGTCTGGTCATGAGATTATCCATTCGATTAAGTGTTTTCCCTGAGGATATCCCAGGTATGATCCGCAAGAAGCTTTATCTCGGCAATGAATTCGGCAAAATCCTTTTTCCTACCCCACTCCTCAGGGGCGATCATGCTCATAAAGTCTGTTCCATCGGATTTTTGGTACAAAAAATAATGATGATTGATCAATGGTTCAAATGCTATTGAGGCTTGATAGATTCTTTCAGAAACTTCAATTCTGGCTTGGATTTTTTTTGCCTGATCTGCTAAAAGCTGCATTTGCTGGTAGATCTGTGACATCTGCATATCTGTCTGACTATGCATCGCCGCAACAGCTCTCCCGGTAATTTTACCTTTATCTTCAGGCTTTATTAGTGCACTACCAGAGTGATGGCCATAGGGCAAAATCCCGGGGTTCTCCGTGGTTTTTTCCTTCATCCGCTCCAGATCGAGCCTTTCTACATCTATCTTTTTACCAATCATGTTTCAATTTTCTGATTTATCAGTACTGATTCTTTCTTTCAAATTTCCCTTGGAACCGGGAAAAGTGGTCCGTCTTGAAATATCATAACCAATCCAGAACATGATAAGCATGAAAATCACGAAAATGATTAGAAAGATTTTTTTATTTTTTTGCATAATTGGTCTGATTCTACTGCATTTGGATGCAAAATTAACGAAACCGCGCTATTGAGCAGACTTTAATTTGCTCTTTATTAATTCAGCTTTTATAGATAATGAGGCTTTTTCAAAATTGTTTTTAATTTTATCAAAAAGGTAGCAGCTGATTTTTATTCATTAAAAAGATTCTTTAACCAAATCATGTATCGATTCATAAATGAAAAAACCATTTTACAGTATTTCGGGGA
>VFKK01000191.1 GCA_009885605.1 Cyclobacteriaceae bacterium
GCCATGATGGGAAATACCATCGTTTGGAAACCGGCATATACTCAGATTTATTCTGCACAGGTGTTGATGGAAGTCTTTAGAGAAGCAGGCGTGCCTGACGGCGTGATCAACCTGATTTATGTCGATGGACCAACAGCCGGAGATATCATTTTCAAGCATCCCGATTTTGCAGGAATCCACTTTACAGGTTCGACCGGAGTATTCCAGCATGTTTGGAAGACGATCGGTGAAAATATCACTCGCTACAAATCTTATCCAAGAATAGTAGGAGAGACAGGCGGTAAAGACTTTGTAATCGCTCATAAGTCGGCCAATCCAAAAGCTGTTGCCGTCGGTTTGGTGAGAGGATCTTTTGAGTATCAGGGTCAGAAATGCTCTGCTGCTTCCCGTGCTTATATTCCTTCCAATATTTGGGGCGATGTAAAAAAATACATGCTGGAAGATCTTGCCGACATGAAAATGGGCGGAACGGAAGATTTCACCAACTTCATCAATGCAGTGATTGACGAGAAATCATTCGATAAAATCGCCAAATACATCGCGGATGCGAAAGCAAACCCTACGGTGGAAATCATTTCCGGTGGAAATTGCGATAAGTCGAAAGGCTATTTCATCGAGCCAACGGTGATCCTTACCAAAGATCCGATGTACACGACGATGTGCGAGGAGATCTTCGGTCCGGTTTTATCGATCTATGTGTACCATGAGGACCATTTCGAAGAAGCGTTGGAGTTGGTTGATAAGACTTCTCCTTATGCGCTGACCGGTGCCATTTTCTCCCAGGATCGATATGCAATTGAGTTTGCTTCGCAAAAGTTGAAAAACGCTGCAGGTAACTTCTACATCAATGATAAACCAACAGGAGCAGTCGTGGGTCAGCAGCCATTTGGCGGAGCAAGAGCTTCCGGCACCAATGACAAAGCCGGTTCGATGATCAACTTGCTGCGATGGGTGTCTCCACGTACAATCAAGGAAACGTTTGTTTCGCCTGAGGATTATCGATATCCGTTTTTGGAAAAGGATCTTTAATCCAACCTTTGAAGCACTAAAGTTTTTAAACTTTTTCTACAACAAAAAAGGCCAGCGAAAGCTGGCCTTTTTTTACTCGGGCAATAAAACAACTTAATTTACCTGTCCTCTTAACTCACCACCTGGAAATCTGTCAGTATGGACGTTCACATAAGCGTTGCCTGTTCGAAAAGCCTCACGAAGAATAAAGAAATCTCCCCCACGCAATTGGCCAGAAAACATCGTAGGCAAAATTTCACCTTGTGCATATAGACCAGATACAGGCCCATTTACTTTATCCATTCTTAAATTATAGACTACTCCTCCATTTACGCCAGCTTTTGCAAAGTGGATATGTGCAAATCTCACATCAGATATCTCATCCACGTTTACATGGAAAGTGGCTGCACTTCCATCGGTTGAGAAGTTGAATTTTGCTACTCCTGTTCCAGAAGAAAGTACAGAAGGAACTTCATTCGCACCTGATAATTTGGCGTCATAGTTTTTATTATTGTTGGCTTGGATCATACTTACTTGACCGCGAAGCTCGCCACCTCGATTGGCTGAAGTGTGCACATTTACGTAAATTTTACCCATTTCCAATTCCTTCACTAAATCTGCGATTGTCTTACCTGCAAGTGATCCGGATAACATGGATGAGTCGATAGTACCGACAGCTATTAGACCGTTGGAAAGGGGAGAAGGACTCTGATTTGGGATCAATGTGACCACCACACCTCCATTGGATCCTGCGGGAGCATTGTGGAGGTGAGCAAAGATAATCCCTGTAGTATTGGCAACTCTAATCTCAAATTTTAGCATGTTGCCATCTACTTGGGTGATTCGAGCTGCGCCAGAACCAGGTGAAGCTACACTTGGAACTTCTTCAGTACCGATCAAAAATGCACCATACTCGGAAATGTTGCCTTTACGCGCATTGGGGTCAGCATTTTCGGCAATTTCTTCAGGTGTGAGTTGATTCATTACAGGAGTTTCTTCCTGAAAATTTTGGCAGCTGAAGGCGATAAACGCCAAAAAAGCAAGCACCATGAGTTTTTGAAAAGAATTTTTCATTGAATAATGAGTTAAGATTTTGAATAGATAAATCAAATACGAAATGAATTGTTTATCTGGATTGTTTTGACTTTCAATTATCTAAAAAAATATTTTGATGTATTTGATCAGCATTTGTCAAAGGAAAATCCATTAGGATTCGTTTAGGGGAAGCGGAAATTAGTCGTGCTGGTTTATATCCAGCTGAAAAAATTGAAAAAAAAACGGCTGAATCTCTCCAGCCGCTCGTATTTCGTGACTCGTAATTTAAGTCAACATAGCTCCATCCACCTGGATCACCTGTCCGGAGATGTAGCTGCTCAAGTCTGAACCAAGGAATACGCAGGCATTTGCCACTTCTTCCGGCTGACCACCGCGCTTCATCGGAATTCCATCTCTCCAGCCCTGAACTGTTTTTTCATCCAACACGGCAGTCATTTCAGTTTCGATGAAACCCGGAGCGACTGCATTGGATCGGATATTTCTGGAACCAAGCTCCAAAGCAATTGACTTCGTGAACCCGATGATTCCGGCTTTGGAAGCAGCATAGTTTGCCTGACCGGCGTTGCCTTTGATTCCGACCACGGAAGTGATGTTGATGATGGAGCCGGATTTGGCTTTCATCATGGTGCGGGTTACCGCTTTTACGGTATTGAAACAAGACTTCAGGTTGATGCCGATTACCTCGTCCCAGGCTTCTTCAGTCATTCTCATCAAGAGATTGTCTCGGGTGATTCCGGCATTGTTGACCAGAATATCCAATCCGCCAAATTCAGCCACCACATTATTGACTAATTCTTCAGCAGCTTTGAAGTCAGATGCATCCGAGCGATAGCCTTTGGCTTTGATGCCAAAAGCAGCTAATTCCGCTTCAAGCGCCTGGCCTTTTTCCACACTGGACAAAAAAGTAAAAGCGACATTTGCGCCTTCCTGAGCATATCTGATTGCAATTGCGCGACCGATGCCTTTAGAAGCGCCGGTGATTAAGGCCGTTTTTCCTGAAAGTAATCCCATTGAGTTTAGAATTTTGTGTGGCCAAAATTAGAAAAAAAGCCAAAACTTTCGTGCTCAAAGTTTAAAACACCTGCTTTTTCAACATTAACAAGCGCATTAATCTGGCATTTAGCCATTGTTAAATATATTATTCTAAGAATCCATTGATCGGGAGAATACTATTCTATTTCCCCCTCAAATTTGATTGAAAAGCGCGTTTTTAAGCTTAAGAAGGTTCTGTGACCTGATTTTTTTCTGAAGTCAAAAGGCCTATTTTTGCGTAGTTTCAATTCGTTATCAAACAAGAATTAGATATGTCTTCGACAAAATTTGACTTGATCGTAGTGGGCAGTGGTCCCGGTGGTTATGTAGCTGCGATTCGTGCCTCTCAACTCGGTCTGAAAACCGCTATCGTGGAAGCTGAAGAGCTTGGTGGTATTTGCCTCAACTGGGGCTGTATCCCTACGAAAGCTTTGCTGAAGAGCGCACAGGTTTTTGAATACATTCAGCATGCAGCCGATTACGGAATCACGGTGAAAAGTGCAGAAGCTGATTTCACAGGAATGGTCAAAAGAAGCCGAGGAGTTGCAGACGGAATGAGCAAGGGAGTAAGCTTCCTGATGAAGAAGAATAAAATTGAAATCTTGGTAGGTTGGGGAAAAATCCAGCCGGGCAAAAAGGTTGAGGTTTCTGATAAAGAAGGCAAAAAGACGGTTTATTCCGCAGACAATATCATAATCGCTACAGGCGCAAGAGCTCGTGAGCTTCCGGCCATCAAAATCGATGACAAGAAAATCATCGGTTACCGCAAGGCCATGACCTTAGAAAAACAGCCAAAGAAAATGGTTGTGGTAGGTTCCGGTGCCATCGGAGTTGAATTCGCTTATTTCTATTCATCTATCGGAACCGAAGTGACGATCGTTGAATTTTTGGATCGAATCGTGCCGGTGGAGGATGAAGAAGTTTCAAAAGCTTTGGAAAAAATCTACAAAAAGGCAGGAATGAAAATCATGACTTCTGCTGAAGTTACGGCTGTGGATACCAAAGGAGAAGGTTGCAAAGTGACAGTGAAATCCGCGAAAGGCGAAGAAGTCATCGAATGCGATGTTGTTCTTTCTGCAGTAGGTGTTGTTTCCAACCTGGAAAACATCGGCTTGGAAGATGTAGGAATTCTCGTAGAGAAAGGAAAAATCAAAGTTGACGAGTATTACAAGACCAACATGCCGGGCTATTACGCCATCGGTGATGTGGTTCCCGGACCTGCTTTGGCACACGTGGCTTCAGCAGAAGGAATCATCTGTGTGGAGAAAATAGCAGGCCACCATCCTGAGGCGTTGGATTATGGAAATATCCCGGGCTGTACTTATTGCTCTCCGGAAATAGCATCGGTAGGATATACTGAAGCGAAAGCAAAAGAAGCCGGATACGAAGTGAGAATTGGTAAGTTCCCTTTCTCAGCTTCAGGAAAAGCATCCGCGGCAGGAGCAAAAGACGGTTTCGTGAAACTGGTTTTTGATAAGAAATACGGAGAGATTTTAGGTGCCCACATGATAGGAGCCAACGTCACCGAAATGGTAGCTGAGATTGTAGCTATCCGCAAACTGGAGACTACAGGTCATGAGTTAATAAAGACTGTTCACCCGCATCCAACTATGTCAGAGGCGATCATGGAAGCCGCTGCCGCCGCTTACGGTGAAGTGATACATTTGTAATTCTAATTTTAAAAGCAATATTTAACCCAAGGCTGAAACAATTGGTCTTGGGTTTTATTTTTAAAGGAGTCACCACAACCAAATTACTTTTGCAAGAAGAACAAATCATCGCCGGACTCAGGGCAAAGGACAGAAAGACTACCGAGTATTTATATGAAAAATACTCAAGAGCACTCTATGCTGTGATTTCCAGAATCATCACTGATCAGGATATCGCGGAGGAGGTTTTTCACGATTCCTTTATCAAAATCACCAGAAAAATCGATAGCTACGAAGAGTCAAAAGGGCGCTTATATACCTGGATGGCCAATATTTGCAGAAATTCTGCCATTGATAAGCTTCGCTCCAAAGAACTTTCACAATCTGCTAAGACCAACACAATAGATGACTTCGTATATGAATTGGAAAGCCAGTCAGGAACGATGGATCATGTGGATGGGATAGGAGTGAAGGAACTGATGAATCAGCTCAACGACGATCAAAAATTCATTATTGAATATATTTATTTCAAAGGATATACCCATTCGGAAGTTTCGGAGGAGTTTGATATTCCTCTGGGAACTGTCAAATCCCGTGTCAGGGCGGCAATACAAGTGTTAAAAAAGAACTTAGACAAAATCTAGTGGATATTCAATCTTACATAGCATCAGGCAAATTAGAGCTTTTCCTTCTGGGTGAGCTCAATGAGCGCGAGCGTGAGGAGGTTCTGGCCTTGGCAAGAAAGTATCCCGAAATCCAAAAAGAATTGGATGCGCTTGAGGAAACCATGTTTGCCTTTGACCAAAAAACCGGACCGGTGCCTTCATCTAAGGTGAAGGATAAAATATTTGCCAGCCTTGAAAGTGAATTCAAAGCGGCTGAGACTCCAAAGGGAAGAGCTTCGGAAACAAAGGTTGTTTCACTTTCTCCATGGAAATCATATGCAGCAGCTGCTTCGATAGTGGCAGTTTTGGCTTCGGCGGCAGCGATATTTTATGCTACTAAATACTACGAAAAAGATCAGCAGTTCACGGCTTTGCTTCAGGAGCAAAGTGTGATGGCAGATAATCTGAATCAGGTCAAGTTTGAATATGAGCAAAAAGATGTAATCGTGGAAAAACTTGTAGCAGGCGATTTTAAGCGGGTGGAATTGAAAGTCGGAGGGCTCGAGATCCAAAAAGATGCAGAAGTGGATGTCTTCTGGGATAAGAATGCTCAGGAAGTTTTTATTGCAGTTAATAATTTGAATGAATTGAGCGATGAGTATGATTACCAACTTTGGGCAATTGGATCAAATGGTCCGATTGGGATTGGATTGGTCACTTCGGGTCAGAAATTAACGTTTCAACAAATGAATTCAGTTTCTGACGCCGGAGTATTTGCAATCACCATCGAGCCAAAAGGAGGTTCACAAAAGCCTACACTGGACAAATTGGTGGTGATCGGAGATGTGACTTAAGAAGCAAATGCAATTATAAATTCAAGCCTGTTCTGAAAAGAGCAGGCTTTCTTGTTGGTTTCAGTGAAAATGGTGGATCTTTAAGATTGAACCCTTGATGCTATGGAACTCCAACTCTCAACACCTGCATTACTTTTTTCAGCAATCACCTTGCTGATGCTGGCCTTCACCAATCGGTTTTTGGCGATAGCCACCCTGATTCGCGGGCTGCATAAAAGTTATCGAAAATCTCCCGACAAGGAAATCATCGTAGAGCAGATTCATAATCTGCGCCGTCGTCTGACACTTATCAAAAACATGCAGCTATTCGGAGTTTTCAGCTTTTTATTATGCGTGGTTTGTATGTATTTGCTTTTTCGTGGACTCACAGCATCCGCCAATTGGGTGTTTGTGGCAAGCATGGTTTCGTTGCTGATTTCGCTTGCTATCTCACTCGTAGAGATACAGATTTCTACCAAAGCACTCAATCTGGAGTTGGGAGACATGGAGGATTTGTTTGAAAAGAGGAAAAGCAGCCTGGATTTTATATTTAAGAAAGATTCGAAAAAAGATGAGAGTTAAGTCATTTATCCCATTCCTGATTACGGTCGGTTTGTATTGGTCCTGTGACCAAAAACAGACTGAGGAAAGTGAATCGGATGTTCAGGAAATTGGGAATGAATCCAGCTATATTCAGGTTTCTTCCCTCGAAGAAGCCCGGGATTTTTATAGCTGGTCTTCAGACAGGATTCCAATGGTTTCCGCCCACAGAGGAGGACCGTATCCGGGTTTTCCTGAGAATGCTATTGAGACTTTTGCCAATGTATTGAAGTTCACTCCGGCTATCATCGAGCTCGACGTGGCGATGACCAAAGACTCTGTTTTGGTGCTGATGCACGATGACGAGCTGGACCGGACTACCACCGGAACCGGTCCTGTAAATGAATCAACTTACGCAGAAATTCAAGCTCTTTTTCTGGAAGACAACGATGGAAACCTGACCGAGTTCAAGGTTCCTACTTTGAAAGAAGCGTTGACTTGGTCTCAAGGAAAAGCTTTGCTGACAGTAGATGGGAAGCGCTCTGTGCCTTTTGAAAAGATCGTTGAGGAAATCAGGGAAACGGGTTCGGAGGCTCATACGGCTGTGATTACATATAATTTTCCGGCGGCAAAAAAGCTTCATTCGATGGCGCCGGAATTGATGCTTTCTGTGACAATCCGAAACGCGGAGGAAATCAAACTTTTCGAAGAAACAGGAATCCCATGGACGCGAGTGATTGCTTTTACAGGCATCGCAGAGCGACCTTTACAATTCAATCAGGCTCTCCACGAGAAAGGTGTTTTCACTATTCTGGGAGTTCTGGGTAACCTTGACAAGAGTGCCGAAGCTCGTGGAGATCAAATTTATGTTGGCTTTGTGCAGCGTGGTGCCGATATCCTGGCAACAGATCGCCCCATCGAAGCCTCAGCCGTTATTCAGACTTTAGTACCAACCGAAAGTTCCAAATCCAAGTATTTTAAAAATGGTAATTGATCTAAGAAGTGATACCGTCACCCGCCCGACTGCGGGAATGAAAGAAGCCATGTTTGCCGCTCCGGTTGGAGATGATGTGTTCGGAGAGGATCCGACTGTCAATGCGCTCGAGGAGAAACTAGCCGGGTTATTCGGAATGGAAGCTGGTTTATTTTGTCCTTCAGGTACGATGACCAATCAGATCGCTATTCGACTGCATACCAGGATCCAGACCGAAGTGATTTGCCACCAATATTCACATATCTACCTCTATGAAGGGGGAGGTATCATGGCTAATTCCCTTGCGTCGGTGAAGCTTTTGACAGGAGATTTGGGGAAAATAACTACCGCTCAAATTGCTGAATCCATCAATCCGGATGATGTGCATGCTCCTGAGACGACGTTGGTTTCTCTGGAAAACACCATGAATAAAGGCGGAGGAAGTATCTATACGCTGGATGAAATCAAACCAATCCATGCGCTCTGCAAAGAAAAAGGACTGAAGCTTCACTTGGATGGGGCGAGATTATTCAATGCTTTGGTGGAAACCGGCGAATCTCCGGCAGACTGGGGAGCACATTTTGACACGATTTCTATTTGCCTGAGCAAAGGATTGGGTTGCCCGATTGGATCGCTTTTATTGGGAACAAAATCCGATATCAAGCGAGCGAGAAAAGTGAGGAAGGTCTTCGGAGGCGGAATGAGGCAGGCTGGAATTTTGGCCGCAGCTGGAATTTATGCTTTGGACCATCAGATCGACCGATTAAAAGAGGATCATGCCCGGGCGAGAGCTTTGGGAGAAATCCTTCGAAAGCAGTCTTTTGTAACGGAGACTTTACCCGTTTCTACCAACATTGTGATTGCAAAACTGGTAGGAATCACGCCCGAGGAATTACTGCAAAAGCTGGCCGAGAAGAATATCAAAGCTGTAAAATTCGGTAAGGATCTTGTTCGTTTTGTCACCCATCATGATTTTGGAGATGCAGAGTTGGAGGAGTTTGGGAAGCAGATTGGGAAAATGTAAGACATAAGATTTAAGACATAAGACATTAGATTTGCCTTGCATCTTAAATCCAGCGTCTTGTATCTAACGTCTTGTATCTAAAAAAAAATGAACAATACTCCTCTTGCCGAGCGAATGCGCCCCACCCGATTGGAAGATCTGATCGGTCAGGAGCATCTTTCTTCGCCCAATTCCTTTCTGTTCAAAGCAATCAAATCGGGAAATATCCCGTCAATAATACTTGCGTGACTGTCTCTGTCGATCAGCAACAAATCATCTTTATCCGC
>VFKK01000091.1 GCA_009885605.1 Cyclobacteriaceae bacterium
CAGGAACTCCAATGGGAGTTCTGGCGGATTTATTAGCATCAGGGATGAATCCAAACGTGGCAATCGGAGAACACTCTGCCATGTATGTGGACCGACAAGTCGTGAACTGGTGCAAACAACTGATGAATTTCCCTTCAGAAGCTTCCGGAATCTTGGTTAGCGGAGGCTCGATGGCCAATATCACGGCATTGACTGTGGCCAGAAATTCCTTCCGAGACGAAAACATTCGCTCAAAAGGCTTAAAAAAAGCATCTTCTCAGTTGGTACTTTATTGCTCGGTGGAAACTCACAGCTGTATTTTGAAAGCCGCAGAAATTATCGGCTTAGGCACAGAAGCTGTCCGAAAAATCAGCGTGAATGAATCGTATGAAATGAATGTGACAGCACTCGAAAAGCAAATTCTGAAAGATCTGGAAAATGGATTCCTTCCCTTTTGCATCGTCGGAACTTCCGGGACTGTCAATACCGGAGCAATAGATCCGATGGACGAATTGCTTGCTATTTCGAGAAAATATGGACTTTGGTTTCATGTCGATGGCGCCTATGGAGCTTTGGCAAAATTGGACCCAGCCTATGCTTCCCGCCTGAAAGCAATCGAAGAGGCGGACAGTCTGGCTTTTGACTTGCACAAATGGCTCTATGTTCCTTATGAAGTTGGCTGTACGCTCATCCGGGATGCTAAGAAACACCGGGCGGCTTTTTCAATTACCCCAAATTACCTTTTGCAGGAAAACAGAGGTCTTTCCGGAGGACCTGACTCCATCAATCATTATGGCTTTGAGCTTTCTCGTGGGTTCAAAGCACTCAAAATCTGGATGTCTCTCAAAGAGCATGGAAGTGAAAAATATGCCCAAATGATTGCTCAAAACAATCGGCAAGCTGAATACCTGGCTAAGCTGGTGTGGGAAAATAAGGAGCTGGAATTGATGGCGCCTGTTTCGATGAGCATTACCTGCTTCCGAATGGTAAAGCCCGGGTATACGGAAGATCAGCTTCGCGCGCTCAACCGTGAGATTCTGCTTCGCCTGCAGGAAGAGGGAATCGCCTCTCCATCCTCCACCATTCTCCACGGAAAATACACCCTTAGAATAGCAAATGTCAATCAAAGGACGAGGATGGAGGACATGGATCTGTTGATTCAAGAGACGCTTAGAATTGGGCAATCCCTATAATCTCCTTCAATTGATCTGAACGTTTTCAGAAATTTTATTCAGGCATCTTTTCAACGTTCAGGTTATCCATTCATTATTGAAGAAATGATCGGCTGGTTTTCAGGGTATAATCCATAATTGGCGCAATTTTAGCTGGAATAAGGCAATAATCTTTCCCTTACAAATACCAGAAAAAGGGGAAAGGGACTACCTAAACCTTAATTTTATCCATCTACTATGAAGTCTTTTAAAGTATTTGCTCTTGTTTTTGCCCTTGCCATTTTCGCATGTCTTGAAACTCAAGCCCAGGAAATCGGTCTTCGATTTGGAAATGTCAATGGGAATAATGTAGCCTTGGACGGGGTATTTGCTTTAGGTGAATTTAGCAGAGTCCATGGTGACCTTAGTTTTGGCGGAGGCGGAGTCGGAATCGACTTGCTTTGGAACCCGATATACAGACCAATTCCTGACATTGAGGAAGTAAACTATTACCTGGGTTTCGGTCCTTCTCTGTTTCTTGGGGACCCATTCCGTTTTGGAGTGGCCGGTGAAATCGGTGCTGAGTACGCATTTGAAGATGTTCCAATTGTTGTAGGACTGGATTGGAGACCTTACTTCATTCTGGTGGAAACCACAAAAGTGGATTTCGGAGGCTTTGGCCTGAATGTTCGCTGGAGACTTAATTAATCCATAAATTGTTGAAGCAGGGCTATTAAATTAGCTCTGCTTTTTTTTGCCATGGAACTTTTAGCTGAAGGGGACTTCGTTTTGGAAAAATATCCCGGCAAGGGTGGGTGGACTTTCGTGAGAGTTCCTGTTGAAATCTTGCCAGTTAGAAAAGCTTTCGGGATGATTCGGGTCTGTGGTTTTATCGACGATTTCGAGTTTGAAGGAAAACATCTAATGCCAATG
>VFKK01000267.1 GCA_009885605.1 Cyclobacteriaceae bacterium
AAGATTGAGGAAATCTCCCTGAAAAATAATAAATACCAAACAGATAAGCAGCCCGGTTAATTTGAGAGAGGTCTCAATGCGATTCATATTTTAAAAGACTTTTTATGAAAATTTTGAATCTGAGTTTGCTTAGCATTTTCAATTCCTCGGCAAATCCTGTTTCTTCATTTAAAAACCTTAAAACGGTCTCAGCTTTTGAGGTTTCGAAAAGATTAAAAAATAGTCTTTGAAGGCTTTTAGGCCATTTATAAGCGATATTTAATAAGATATTATCGTAAAAATTAAACCTTGATGACTTAAAAATTCTATACTCTTTAAGATTCCCTGACTCCAGATTTTCTACGAGCTGAATGCAATTTTTCTGTATAGTATGAAAAGTATAGCCTGTTGATGCTTTTGTCCATCCTCCGTTCGTTCCAATCGGAATTATTCGTTCCGATGTGATTGTTGGATTGATTTGTGTACTCATAGGGATGATCCCTGTTTCTCTGAAAACAATATTAAAATTCTGATTTCGAGTGAGTTTGGTTAAATAGTTTCTGAGTTCAACCTCGAGATTTTCTTCAGAGATTGGTTCCACTGAATAGACTGTGAATTCCACTAAAGCCTTGTTTTTTGTAAAGGGAAGGAGGTAAAAAAAATGAAATTTATTTGATTCATTTTTGGGAAAATCCATCATTGTAATGGTTTCAGGATCAAACAAATCAGTCTCAGACTCAATTGTCCAACCTGAAAATATTTGTTTTAAATGCTTGTCGAAAAATCCTCCCGTTGGATTTAACCTGGAATCGAAAGCAAAGTCAGCAATGAATTCGCCGCTCGAGCTTGTATTCAGATATACTTTGTCCTCGAAAGATTTTAAATCAGTAACTGAATCCTTAATAAAGGTCACATTGGGAAAATGTTGAATTTTGTCCAGAATAGAATTGAAAAAATCACTGGAATTGAGGTGGAAATATTGAAGATCTCCAAGGTGTTTTTTTAGAGTTTTCTCATCTGATCTGAAGGATAAGTTACTCCACTTAAATATTTCTGATTTTAAAGGGTGAATTTGCAATGGCTTTTCAGACCAATAGCACCAGGTTTTATTTGGAATATTTCCGCCCATAGGATCAATCAAAAGAATTTTGCAATTCTTCAGTTGCTTGCTCTCGAGCATGTAATAAACCAAACTTAAGCCCGCACACCCGGCGCCGGCAAGTATGTAATCATAGCTTTCCATGAATTGAGAAAAAAATTTGGACTGCCTATCATTTTCATGAAAGACAGCCCAGATTTAATTAAGCTACTACTTTCCTTGCCTTTGCAGTTTCTGCAATGGCAACTGAATAAATTACCAAGCCAAATCCAATTTTGTTAATGGCATCCGCCAAGTTGTAGAATAAGTCAATTGAGCTTACCTCAAATGCACCTGACAACAAGTTTCCTGGAAGGACCATGTATCCAAGTGGATAGATTGACCATCCTAGTGTAATGAATATTTTCAGAAGGAACATTGCACTTCCCAATGCCGGGCTGTTTGATCCTTTAGCCAATTTCGCTACGTCTCCTGCAAACACTTCATATACAATGTACAGGTAACCCAGTGTAGAGAAGATTCCCCACATTATGTTGCTATCAATGCCAGAAGTTTCACCGATGTAACCAGTGATCAACATTACTAAAGACGCCAGGATCAACTTAAATAAGGTTGAACCCTTAGCTCCAAAAGGCTTTGTAAGCAAATAAAATTCTACGCACATCAATGGAACTGTCAATGTCCAATCCACATATCTGAAAGCAGTCGGACTAGTACCGGTTTGCATGTAAAAATCACGCATGTAATAATAATGGACTGCTGCAATTCCTGTGATAAGTGCAGAGACTAACAAGGAAAGTTTCCATTTGCCATCCACTGATCCTCTTTCTACAAGGAAGAAGATGGAGGAGGCGAACATAGCCATGTAACCAATGAAGAAAGTGATGGCTACTGGATCACTGTTGATGATGCGGTCTAATCCAATTAGCTCCGCTGCTAGGGTGAGATTCATAATGGTGTTGTTTGAGTTGAAGATTTGTTAATTTTAAAAAGTAAAAGAAAACAGAATAAAATTTGTTTAATAATTACAACACTAAATTAAACAAAATACAATCATCTGTTGTAAATCAGGTATATAGCGTTGTAAAAACGAAATGAATGGAAAATTTATTTTTTGATTAAAACCTAAAGACAGAATAATATTTGGGAGGTTTTTGTTTGATAAGGTAGAAAGTCAATGATTTTTTGGTTTAGAAGTCCTGTGTCAAACTCGCTTTTTTTTCTTATCTTGCGTTATCTAATTTTGTATCCGAAATCACCTTTTGAGGCCCATTTTGAGGGTTTTATCTAAAAAATATGAGTGAGAAAAAAGCAACAAACCCCGATGATTATTCAGCAGGGAACATTCAGGTATTAGAAGGCCTGGAAGCAGTAAGAAAAAGACCCGCGATGTACATTGGTGATGTTGGAGTCAGAGGACTTCACCATCTGATTTGGGAAGTTGTCGATAACTCGATTGATGAAGCCTTAGCTGGTCATTGCGATACTATCAAGGTTACGATCCACGAAGACAACTCTGTCACAGTAGAAGATAATGGTCGTGGTATTCCAACAGGAATGCACCCAAAAGAAAAAAAATCTGCTCTTGAAGTTGTTTTGACAGTACTTCACGCCGGCGGAAAGTTTGACAAGGATACCTATAAAGTTTCTGGTGGTTTGCATGGGGTAGGTGTTTCCTGTGTGAATGCACTGTCCACTGATTTGAAAGCTACTGTCTACCGTGACGGAGTAATTTTTGAGCAGGAATTCAAGATTGGTATTCCTCAGTATCCCGCTCGTCAAGTAGGAACGACAGACAAAAGAGGAACTACGATCCATTTCAAACCGGACGATTCCATTTTTGCAATTACGGAATACAAGTACGAGACAATTGCAAACCGGATGAGGGAAATGTCTTTCCTGAACGCCGGTGTCAGGATTATTCTCAAGGATCTCAGAGAGCTGGAAGATGATGGTTCCCTTCGGATGGACGAATTTTATTCTGAAGGAGGATTGGTTGAATTTGTTCAATATCTCGATCTAACCCGTGAAAAAATAATTGATACTCCTATCTACATAGACACTGAGAAAAATGGTGTGCCGGTGCAGGTAGCGATGAACTACAATAGTTCGTACACTGAGAATGTGGTTTCCTATGTAAACACCATCAATACGCACGAAGGTGGTTCTCACGTTTCCGGATTTAGAAGAGCATTGACAAGAACTTTGAAGTCATATGCTGATAAATCCGGCATGCTGGATAAGTTAAAGCTGGAAGTTTCAGGAGATGACTTCAGAGAGGGTTTGACGGCAGTTATTTCCGTGAAAGTACAGGAACCTCAGTTTGAAGGTCAAACCAAAAGTAAGCTTGGTAATTCGGATGTAGTCGGAGCAGTTGACAGCGCAGTTTCTGAAGTACTTCAAAGCTGGCTTGAGGAGCATCCAAAAGAAGCAAGAATAATAGTCGGCAAAGTAGTTCTTGCGGCACAGGCCAGACATGCTGCCAAAAAAGCCCGTGAGATGGTTCAGCGTAAGAATGTTCTTGGTGGTGGTGGTCTTCCTGGAAAACTTGCGGATTGTGCTAACAGTGATCCTACAGTTTGTGAGCTTTACCTTGTCGAAGGTGACTCTGCAGGTGGATCTGCCAAGCAAGGAAGAGACAGAGATTTCCAGGCAATTTTGCCATTGAAGGGTAAAATCCTAAACGTAGAAAAAGCGCACGAACATAAAATCTACGATAACGAGGAAATCAAAAATATTCTAACCGCTCTCGGAGTGAGATTAGGAACGGCAAATGATGACAGGGAGCTTGATATGTCGGGTCTTCGCTATCATAAGATTATCATTATGACGGATGCTGACATTGATGGATCTCACATCCGAACTTTGATTCTGACCTTATTCTTCAGATACATGAAAGCTCTGATCGAAAACGGGTACGTTTACATTGCTTTGCCTCCGCTTTACTTGTTGAAGAGAGGAAAAGACGAACGCTACTGCTGGACTGAAGAGGAAAGAAAACGTCTGACCCTTGAAATGGCGAAAGACGGAAGAGAGGACAGTGTGGGTATACAGCGATATAAGGGTCTGGGAGAAATGAACCCGGAGCAACTATGGACCACCACGATGGATCCTTCCGTGAGAACGATCAAGCAAGTCAACATCGAATCTGCAATTGAAGCAGATCACCTTTTCAGCATGCTTATGGGAGATGAAGTGGCACCAAGAAGAGATTTCATCGAGAAAAATGCTAAATACGCAAAAATCGATACCTGATAATTTTGAAGGGGGCTTTTTAGCCCCTTTTTTTTAATCTTTAATAACAAATTGATAAACCCACCGTAAGCAATCAAAATCTATCTTGCTTCGAAATTAATTTAACCTGCTATGAAACTGGCAATCGGTGATAAATACGAGTCGATCATTCAGAAAAGTGACCTGGTCAGTCGAGATTTAAGTTGGTTGAAATTCAACGAACGCGTTCTCGATCAGTCTAAAAAAGAGCAAAGGACAATTTTTGAGAAATTAAAGTTTCTTGCGATCACTGCCTCCAACCTGGATGAGTTTTTTATGATCAGGGTCGGCTCGCTTTATAACTACCTCGATTATGAGAAGGAGCGAGTGGATTACTCCGGCCTGCGAGAAGAACCCTTCAAGTCCAGGTTAATGGGAGAATGCCAGGATTTTCATACTGATCAGCATAATCATTTTGTCAATGTAATTTTGCCAGGCCTTGACAAAGAGGGGATCAGTCTTTGCAATATCACCAAACTCACTCAGCCTGAGCAGGAGAAAGTTCATTCCTATTTTATCAAAGCGATCTACCCCATGCTTACTCCGATGGTGTACGATGGATACAGGACTTTTCCGATTTTGATGAACAAACTCCTGGTTTTTGGAGTGGTGACTACCAGTCCGGGAGAGCGTCAGGATATGCGAAAGCTAAGTTTTGTGCAGATACCTGCAAATATTCCGAGATTTTTTGAGATCGAACGAGACAATTCACTTTTGCTGATTCCTATCGAAGAGGTCATTCGGGAGAATATTATTTCTCTTTTTAGGAATGTGGAGATTGAAGCGATCAGTCTTTTCAGGATTACCAGAAATGGAGATTTCACTTTGGAAGAAAGTGAAGACATGGACGCCAACTTTCTCGAAGAAGTGAAAAGAAAGTTAATGGAGCGAAAGACCGGTAGGGTAGTGCGGATCGAAATCGAGGAGGGCTACAGCAAATGGATGCTTAATTCACTTTTGGAGCGATGGAATCTGAAAATAGATTCCGTCTTTAAGGTTAAAAGGGCCAGCATGCTGGATTTCACGGGTCTTTGGCAAATAGTCGGAAATCGGAAATTCCGTGACAGGCTTCCTCAAATTCCTGAACCGGTGAAACCTTTGTCTTATCCTGAAGAGGGAATGGCCGATATTTTTGAGGTGCTCAAGCAAAAAGATATTCTGCTTCATCATCCTTACAATAACATTGATTCCATTCTCGATCTCGTGGAAAAAGCTGCCGAAGATCCTGGAGTAATGGCTATCAAAATGACCCTTTATCGGGTGGCGAAGGACAGTCAGATCACCAAGGCGTTGTTGAAAGCTGCAGAAAATGGAAAGCACGTTTCAGTTCTTTTTGAAGTGAAAGCAAGATTTGATGAAGAAAATAATATCAGGGAAGCAAAAAAACTTCAAAAGGCTGGATGTTTTGTTATTTACGGGATTTCACATTTGAAAACTCACACCAAACTTCTTTTGATTGTGAAAAAGGAGGATTGGGAAATTACCCGATACGTCCATCTTGGATCGGGAAATTACAACGAAGACACCGCAAGGCTTTACACTGACATTGGCCTGCTGACAACCAATGAAACACTGGCGAATGATGTGTCAGAATTCTTCAATGTCATCACCGGGCATTCCATGCCGCACCAATACAAAAATCTGATCACGGCTCCGAGAGATATGAGAAATCAACTCATAGAGTTTGTTGAGCAGGAAGCTGAAAATGCGCGAAATGGACTCCCTAGTGGGGTTTTTATTAAAGTAAATTCGCTTGAGGATTCAGAGATTATCTATGCTCTTTACAGAGCTTCCCAATCCGGAGTTACGATCAAACTGATCATCAGGGGTATTTGCTGTATAAGACCAGGAAGAGCTGGTTTGAGTGAGAAAATAGAGGTCCTTTCGATAGTAGGGGACTTTTTGGAGCACTCAAGGATTTACCATTTTCATAATAATGGGTTGACCAGAACGTATGCCGGTAGTGCAGATATGATGGTTAGGAGCTTTGACAAAAGACTTGAATCACTTTTCAAAGTAGAGTCTCCCTTGCTGGAAAAGCAATTGATGAATATTATTGCTTACAATCTCAGGGATAATGTCAATACATATGTCATGCAAGAGGATGGTTCTTACTTATTGAAAAAGCCAGCAGATGGCGAGGCGGAATTCAATATTCATAAAGAGTTCTTCCGGGTTGATTCAGAAGAAGTAATGAGAGTTGAGCTCGTAAAACCATAAAAAATGCCCCGATCAAAGGAACATTTTTGTTTTGTTGCGATCGTAAAGAACCTGAATGATTCCGTCTTTCAAACCAAGATCAGGAACGACCATTTTCAAAGAGGAGGCAGCCTTCATTGCAGCCAGATAGATTTTGCCTGCAGGAATGATTACATCTGCCCGGTCATGATTCAGGTTGAGTTTATTTACTCGATCTTCAAAGCTGATTGACTCAAGGTATTCCAGAGTTGATTCAATTTTGCTAAGATCAAGGTAAACTTTGTTTTTCCGGGGCTTGGTCAATTCAAAGATCTTATTGATGTTTCCGCCAGTACCGATGGAGGTAATTTTGGACTTTTTGTCTACGTAGCGATCAATAAATCTCTCCATTGATTGCCATACCGGCTCTGCAACCTTGTCCTCCAAAACTCTCACAGAGCCAATTTGAAAAGACCTGGATGCAATTTTCTCTTTGTTCCTGTAAATATTGAGTTCAGTGCTTCCTCCTCCTACATCAATATGGAGATAGGCCTTTTCATCAATATAATTTGTTAGGGACTGATTAATCATTTCAGCTTCTTCATTCCCATCAATGATGTGAATCTTCAATCCTAGTTCCTGAAGAACCTCCTCTGAAATCTCCTTTCCATTAACACTTTCACGCATTGCCGAAGTAGCGCAGGCCATGTAATCATCCACTTCATAGAGGTCAATCAGGATTTTGAAAGCTTGCATTAGCTTGATAAATTTTTCCCGGTTGATTTCGCTGATTTTTTGATTATGAAAAACATCCAAGCCTAAGCGAAGCGGAAATCTCAAGTATTCCACTCTCTTGAAAGAGATCACGCCTTCGTACTGATTCACATTGGTGATCTGCATTCGGATCGCATTGGATCCGATATCTACTGCTGCAAGTTTCAAATAATGGTGTTTTTGGAGATTAAGAACCAAAATCACAAAGCTTCAACGTTTCGCTTTGCGGTTTTACTTTTTTCTAGACATCACCAAAAGCACAATTCCTCCTGCTAAAACAACACCTCCAGCATAGGTTGGCCACTGTATTTCACGCTTTTTATTGGCAGTAACTTGCAACGGTCCTGCATCGATTACCTT
>VFKK01000167.1 GCA_009885605.1 Cyclobacteriaceae bacterium
AATCAATTCATCCCCAGGCAAGATCGGCATCGGATCCAAATCCGCCGGACTGTTTCTGAGAATTCGATTTACACGGTAGGGATTTTCCTCATCAAAGACAATTCCCGCTGTCATAGTTTTACCACCAAAATATAGTTTCTCTTCATCACCTGTAGAGCTGAATCCGAAATGGGAGGTGTTTAATTCTCCCAGCATGTCATTGAAAATAACACGAAGATCATCCCGGCTGCTTGCATAGGGAAGGTATTTTGCATATTGATCGCGAAGGTCCTCCCAGTTTTCCCCGTGAAAATCTCCATCGTAGAAGTTCTGCTCCATTCCTGCCCAAGCCTCGTAATACATCTGCCCGAACTCATCTTTCAGGTTTTTGGTAAATCCCTGCGAAATTTTGATCTCCTCTACCTTATTGGTACCTGCATCCAGCGAATGGATTTTTCCTCCGGCTAAGAGAAATAGTTTATCCTTCACTTCTACAATTTCGAAATTGGAAATCTGGAGATCGCTCACTTTTTCAGTCTTTGGACTTTCGAGATCTTCCATAGTGACTTTCCAAAGATTTGGATTTCCTTCGCTGTGATCTGAAGAGAAAAATATCATCGTTTTCTTATCCTTTTGGATCACATAAGGATTGTCTTGCTGACCAAAACCTGGTCCGATTCGCTCAATTCGTTTCATCAAATCCCCCGGGGCAATTTTCACCTGAGGCTTTGTCTTGGTGGTATCCTTCTTCTCAAAAAGAGCCTCCACCTTATCCGATTCAAATACTTCCGAGAATTTATCAAGTTTCATCCGGTACAAGTGCGCTGACTCTGTGCCATAAGGATAGCTGGCTTTAGTCCGATCGCTTGAGAAATACAGGTATTTTCCATCCGGTGACCAGAATGGATTCGTCTCAGTCACCAGCGTCTCAGTCAGGTTCAAGGTTTTCTTGGAGGGACGATGGTAGACAAAAATCTCCCGCTCAAAATTCCTGATCGGAGTGTAAACGATGTATTGATCGTCCGGAGAGAAATAAGGATTTGGCGTATAAAAGCCCCAAAGCTCATCTTCAACGACTGTCTCGCTTGTCAGAGTTTTAAGATCAATCAGTCGGATTTGATTTTTCCCACCTAAATAGACACCCAGGCTTCGGTCTTTATTGAGAGTCAATCCGCGATTTTTGTGTTTGTCCTGTGTCAGTTGTATTTCTGCTTTTGGATCCTGGGCGGAGACGGTAAACCAATTATGATACCCTCCAACTGTTCGGGAAAACAGCAAGGTTTTGTTATCCGCCAGCCATTTCACTTCCTCCACAGCTTCAGTTGGCAGCGTTGGGATTTGCTTCACAAACTTGCCTTTGGCATCTGAGATAAAAAGTACTCCTCTGGAAACAAAGGCAATCTTTTCACCGTCAGGGGAAACATCAAAGCTGTTGAGTTTACCGCTGATATTAAAATTGATCTCCTGTCCCAGAGTCTGATTCTTAAAAATCCGGATGTCAGGCTGGGTTGTTTTTCCGGTTGCCACGTCAAAAACATAAACTTGATAATCTTTGCGGAAAACAACTTTTTCTCCATTAGCGCTCACTTTCGGCCACATTATCGAAGTGGTGAAATCTGTCAGCGGAGTTTTAGTATTACCCTTGAAAGTATAAAGGTTGTATTCCCCATTTGCCTCATCTGATTTGAAGTAAATATTTCCGTTTTGATCGATCGTCGCACCAAAATCTTTCCCTTCAAAGTCAGTGTACTGAATGAATTTACCTGAGACAGGCTCATATGATTGGATATCAGGATTGTATTCGCCCGTGTATCTTTTGCGATGAGCGAAATTTTTACTTTCCCAGGTATCATTGAAAAATATCTCCCCGGTTTTCGGATGAACTACTGCATGGTGAACTGTATTGAAATAGTGAGGGAATAGGCGCTTTGGAGTTCCTCCGTTTACGTGGACCACATAATTGGAAAATCTATTGAATCGATCAGATGTGAAGTAAATCTGATCACTTGTCCAGCTCCAGGAATCAACTTCATCATTGGCCTCATGAAAAGTCAGTCGCTGTATTTCACCTCCTTTCAATGGCATCAGGAAGACATCTTTATTCCCAAACTGCTCTCCGGAAAAAGCCAGCCAATTCCCATCGGGAGAGACAGAAGGCTTGCTTTCGATTCCTTTCATACCTGTGAGTCGAAAAGCCTGTCCTCCGGCTGTTGCTACTTTCCAAAGATCTCCTTCAAAGCTGAAAATAATATCTTTTGCGTCTGGTGTCAGGGTCGGGTCCTGAACGAAATATGGATTGGTTGATTGAGCTTTTGCAGAAAAACCACAAAGTGCCAGCAGGATAATTGAGATGATTTTTTTCATGAAAAAGCAGGATTAAATATTTCAAAAGAAAAGTAACCCATAAATCCCAATAAAGAAATCTGAATTATATGAGACTTGGTTGAGCTGATTTTCCAATCGAAAAGAACAAAAAAAAGCCCTCTGGTTTGAAAATCAGAGGGCTTTAGGTTTTTTCAGACTCGGATTACATTGGAGGCAAAATCACCGTGTCGATCACGTGAACTACTCCGTTGCTTGCTTCGATGTCAGCGGCTGTAACGGTCGCGTTGTTGATCATTGCCTTTCCATCCTTCAAAGTAACAGTGATGTTTTTTCCTTGCACTGTTGCAGCAGTTTGGCCATTTTTCAAGTCTTTAGACATGATTTTACCAGGTACTACGTGGTAAGTCAAAACTGCTACCAACTGAGCCTTATTTTCTGGCTTCAGCAAATTCTCAACTGTTCCGGCAGGCAATTTTGCAAAAGCCTCGTTGGTTGGAGCGAATACTGTAAATGGTCCATCACCTTTCAATACTCCAACTAAGTCGCCTGCTTTAACTGCAGCAACAAGTGTTGACAAGAAATCTGTGGCTACTGCCAGATCCACGATGTCTGCCTCAACTTCGTGTACATTCGGTGTTTTGGTAGTAAATGAAGACGCGAATATCATCAGCGCCACCATTACAATGCTTCCTAATTTTTTCATGCTAGTAAATAGTTTTGGTCAATGCTTAGAGAACAGACCCGCTAATGCTTTGTTTATGAGCAAATTGTTAATAAATACTAAAAGGAAAAATAGATTGAGAAACGGCAAGATGCCCTTTTAGACGGGTAAAAAAAAGTACCTGAGGCCTTAGATTTTTACTCGATCAGATAAAATCCGCATCTTTATCGCATGCAAATTCGACTAATCGCGATCGGAAAAACAGACAATCCGTCCGTTCAAAAACTAACTGAAGAATATATTCAGCGTCTTGGTCATTACATCCGCTTTGAGTTTGAGATTATTCCGGATCTTAAAAACACGAAATCTCTTGGTATTTCTGCTCAAAAAGAAAAAGAAGGTGAATTGATTCTTAAAAAACTTCAAGCCTCCGACGATCTGATTTTACTCGATGAAAGAGGTAAGACCTTCAGTTCTATGGAGTTTTCTGACTTTCTCCAAAAAAAGATGAACTCGGGTTTGAAACAGCTGATTTTCGTGATTGGAGGCCCTTACGGGTTCTCTGAGGCAGTTTATGACCGGGCAAATGGGAAAATATCTCTATCTAAAATGACTTTTTCTCACCAAATGATCCGACCTTTTTTCGCAGAACAATTGTACAGAGCATTTACTATCCAGAGCAATGAACCCTACCATCATGAATAGTCAACATTATTCCCATGTTAAGTTTTTGGCTAAATATTTGCTCAATGTTATCAAATTGTTAATTTTATCACATCTGATTAACACACAGTTCATGCGCAATGAAAAACTTACTCTTCATACTGCTCCTTCTGGCAGGTCTTGGCTCGGCCAAGGCTCAGGAAATGCTGGTGTCTGGGGAGAGCTTACAGTTTGAATCAGAAGCAGAGAGATTTTTTTGGAACGAAGGCAAGAACCAGCCTCTTTCCCTATTCCGGGCAGTAAGTGCCGAAGAAGTAAATGAAGGAAGCCCATGGCTTAACTTGGTAGAGGACCTGGATCAAAAAAGAGCTAAGGAATCAAAAGATCTCAATTTCCTGAGACAGATTTTTCAAAAAACCCACCAGTCCCTTCTCAAAAAATACGAGCAGCATTCTACTTTCAATGATATACTGGAATCAGGCAAATACGACTGCGTAAGTGCATCTGCAGCTTTGGGTATGCTTCTGGACCGATATGGATACAAATTCGACATTGTAGAAACCGACTACCATGTATTCATCGTGGTGGAGGTAGATAAAAAAAATATCATCCTTGAAAGCACACTACCCGTTGGGGGAATGATAACTGCACCATCCGAAGTGGAAACATATTTGGAGGCTTACAAGCAAATAGAATTTGCTCAATTGGAGTCCTTAAATAAGCGAATCGGGTCCCCTTCAATCGATCTTTCAAATAACGCGATTTTCAGAAAGGTGAGCCTTAATCAACTTGCCGGACTCCTTTATTACAATGATGCCATCCTTCTTTTCAACAATCAGAAATATCAGGAAGCTTCAAATCAACTTTCCAAGGCTTTGGCACTTTATCCTTCTGAGCGAATTGAAGGTCTGAAAGATCTGACGAAAGAAATGTCCTACAAAACTGTCGGTCACCAAATCCGATAAAAAAAAAAGACCTCCCGGTTTCGAGAGGTCTTCGCATTCATTTCGGTTCAATCACCCCAATCTTCCGAAACTTGGCGCTTTCAAAAAATATATTCTTTTTCTATTGTTTCTAAAACGGAAAAATGGTCAGCGGAGATTCACTTTGAATTTTCCATTGGTTATAGTTTTTGTCGCCGAGGTATCACTTAATTTCGCCGTAAATCCGAAAGTTCCTTCGATTACCCCGTCTTCCTCTTTAAATACAACTATGCTGCCAGAAGTACCTTGGAACAAAGTAGAATATTGATCTCCCGCTGTTGGCCCATTTATCCACGTGGCTAAATTCTCACTTGTTGCCACTCCCAATTCATAAGTGCCTGGCCCATCGTAAGAAGTGATTCTAAGCAAGATGCCTTTCCCTACATTATCAGTTCCTTGAATACTAAGGATTATGGCTGTACCAGTTACAAGCTTGGTACCGAAAACCGTGTCGAAATCTTTAGAAGAAGTAAAGGTGCCAACACCCGAAACTGAGGCTGATATTTCTTCTTTGCCAGATGGAATCTCGTCGCCTGAGCAAGCAATAAAGGCAATAAAAATTCCGGTTAGGGCCGCTTTTCCCAGGGTAGCAACAATTGTTTTCATGCATGTTTGATTTTAGAATTCCATAAAATATCCCTCAAAAAGCTTAGCCGATTTAGGGGACTTTCCTGAAAAGTATTTACGGTATTTCAGCAATTAATGTTGATGTCCATCCGGTCCATGGACATGTCCGTGCTCGATCTCTACCGGTTCAGCATCCCGGATTGAGACTATTTTCCCCTCAAAGTATAAATCATACCCCGATAAAGGTGAGTTAAAATCCATATGAACGCCGCGATAATCTACTTTGGTAATTTCTCCCCGCATTTGATTCCCTTTATCGTCCTGCATTGGAATGACTTGACCTACTCTTAGCAAATCCTTATTTTTTTTTCCGTCTTCCTTAAAATTGGATTTGGGTATAATTACTTTTTTTGACTCATCGTAATCACCGTAGGCATTTTCGAAGTCCAGAAAAACTGAAAATTCCTCCCCCGCTGACTTCCCTTTCATCGCATCCTCCAGTCCGGGAAGGACTCCCCCAAAACCAAACAGAAAAACAAAAGGATATTTTTCGGTCACTTCTTCAAATGGAACAGGTCCCGTCTCACCATTATCTACTTTGAGGGAATAGGTAACCGTCACAACTTTATTTTTTTCTACAATCATCTTTTAACTGTGTTTTTGTTACAATTTCTGGTTTTATTTTTTGAAATCCTCTCAGGACGTAATAAAACGCAAATCCGATTATGCTCATTTTTACAATAAATTGGTAAGATATAATTAGCATTACTGAACCACTATTTAAAATGTCAGATTATCCCAAGGTCATTGGTTTGGTGACCACTTACAAATCGGAGGCTTTGATAATCGCCACTTTAGAGACTTTAGCAGCTCAGGATTAACCAAACCTGGAAGTGATTATTTGCGATGATTGCTCCCCCGATAATACATTTAAGATTTGCTGTGATTTCGCGACGAACCATCCCAACTTCAAGGTTATTAGAAATGAAACAAACCTTGGCTGGTTTGCAAATAGCGAAAAGCTTTGGAGAATCGCCGTAGATCAATCGGATTATTGTTTCCTAAACCCACATGATGACCATTTATTACCAGGTTTTGTAAGTGAGCAAGCGGAGATTTTGAGCCATAACCCAAATACTGTTTTGTGCATTCCAGGAATGGATAATCGCTCCAAGGACGGCACCGGATATACCAGTACTAATTTCAATCCAACAAATAAACCTAATCCGGTGGATCGAGTCATGTCACTCCTCGACCGAAGAGGATGCCTGTCGTGGGCCTCCTACCACGGACTTTTTAGAAGCTCTGCAGTAAAGCAGATTATTCCGGTAAAAAAATTAATGTTTGGGGAGAAAGAATTTTTTGCTGACATGCTATGGCTATTAAAAATTGCTTTTTTAGGAGAGTTCGTCCATTCCAAAAATATAGTGTTCCTCAAGAACTATGACTCCAAATCCCTGAGTGCGTCCTGGAGCAACGGAATATTGAACAGAACCGCACTTTGGATTGCAATTTTGGATTGTGTTCAACATTCTCCTCTCTCCAGTCATGAAAAGGGAAGAATACGAAAAAGTATTTTGGGTCTCTTTATTGTAAAGATTGCCCAAAGAATGAAAGCTTAACGGAACAAATACGCCACTCCCAATTGTGCAACAAAATTCTTTCGGTCATAACCGGGGACAAAATATTGGTCGGGCTGATTCTCCAAAAACCATTTATAATTTAGGGTACTCACGTATTGCATTCTTCCACTCAGGAGAAAATCCCCCAGCTTCCAATCACCAATCAAGGAAGGAACAAGATCTATATACTTATTCCTGAAGTCTTTAGAAGCTTCATATCGATAATAGTAAAAGTCATTATTGTATTCGATTCGCTCCATCTGGAATCCGATACGGTTCATCTTATTGACCCAGGCAAACTCCACGAAAATCACATTGCTTCCTGGGCCATTACCAACTCCGAGAACCTGCCCGTTGTGGGTATAGCCATGCCTTACTTGATCATGGATATACCAGGTTTTGAGATTCCGGATATCTTCTCTGATGGTTTGGCCAGTTTGGGTCATTTCGGAACTGATCTGAATATGATGTCCTTCCTTTTTCAAATCCATCAGGTAAGAAAATCCA
>VFKK01000159.1 GCA_009885605.1 Cyclobacteriaceae bacterium
TGGATGAAGCCTATTCCCTCGGCAATGACCTGAATGCTTTTGCAGGAAGATTTTATCAGCCTGCTGCTACGAAGAATTTTTATGGGGGAGTTAAGGTGGGGTTTAATTATTGAAAGGATATAGTGTAGAAATACTATAGAAATAAACTCTCTTCAACGATCTAATCATGGAGGGTTCGAACAATATTTCTATTTATTTCATGCTCCGAAAGAGGATATATTTCCACTATATTTCGATTTTATTTCAGCTAAAAAATGAAAAAATATTTACTCTTTATTGTCGCTTTTCTTGTAGCGTTTAATTCTTTTTCCCAAGAAGAAAAAACTGAAGTTGAAGAAATCACTCGTGATCCCCAGAAATTTGAGTCGGTCCATTCCGGAACTTTCAACGGTCAAAAAATAAGCTACAAAGCTGTCGTGGCTGAGACTTTTCTCAGAAACAGTAAGGGAGAAATTACAGGCGCCATGTGGAGCACCTCCTACCTGAAAGAAGGAACTGAAAGCTCAAAACGGCCTGTCACTTTTATCTTCAACGGAGGTCCGGGTTCAGCTTCGGTTTGGCTGCACATGGGTTTCTTCGGGCCCAAAGTTGTGAAAACAGACAGCGAAGCCAAAACCGATGATGGCGGAGCTCCATACAGATTTATCGACAACACTCAGGCACTTTTGGACATCACAGATCTGGTGTTCATTGATCCGGTCGGAACCGGATACAGCGAAATCCTTGGAGTAGGAAAAACATCCGACTTCTGGGGATTAAACGAGGATGCAACTTCGATTGCCCAGTTTATGAGAATCTGGGTAACTCAAAATGGCAGGTGGCAGGCACAAAAATTCATAGCCGGCGAAAGCTATGGCACCACCCGGGCAGCTAAAGTTGCAGAGGTTTTGGAAGGCGGCGGTCAGGAAATGGCGCTGAATGGAATCATCCTGATTTCCCAGGCTTTGGACTATGCGGGATCGTCCTCATGGAGCGACAACCTGACTTCTTTTTTCACTTATCTGCCATCCATGGCATCGACAGCTTGGTATCATGGAAAAGCCGGACAAGGAAAAACGCTGGAAGCATTTGTGCAGGAAGCACGGATTTTTGCCTATGGTGATTATCTGAACGCACTTTTCCTGGGTGAAAAACAAACTGAAATTCAAAAATCATCCATTGCCGAAAAACTTTCCTATTTCACTGGCTTGGAAAAAAACTATATCCTCAGATCAGACAATCAAATCCTGATGCATCGGTTCAAAAAGGAGCTTTTGAGAGAAGAAGGAAAAGCAATCGGTACACTTGATGGACGATATTTGGCTGTGGAAACAGATAAATCATCAGAAGGTCCAATTTTAGGAGACCCGAGCAGTTACATGACGGGAGCAGCTTATACGGCTTCTTTCAATCATTACATGATGCAGGATTTGAAGGTAAAAATGAATCGTCCTTATTTCACTTCTGCAGAAGGAATGGGCGGATCGTGGAACTGGAAACCTGTGGGAGAAGGAGCTTATTGGGAGCCAAGTTACGTGAGCACCGCACGATCTCTGAGCGAGGTAATGCACAGAAATACCGCTTTGAAAGTAATGGTGACAAATGGCTACTATGACTTGATTACGCCATTTTTTGATGCAGAATTCACTTTTGCAAGACATAACTTTCCACAGGAAAGAATTAAAATGACTTACTACGAAGCAGGCCACATGATGTACAATCGTCAGGAAGATTTTGATGCGCTGGCAAAGGATGTAAGGGAGTTTTTGGAGGGAATCATAAAATAAAAAACCAACCTAGTCAGAACTTATTTGATTGTTTTAAAATTATAAACCTGAAAATTTCAGAATCATATCCATGCAAAAGCCCGATTTTAACATCGAAGAAGTAAATAAAATCATCCGTGGACGTCGCTCCATATTTATTGCTCAATTCAAAGAAAACGATCCAATTGATGACTCCATCATTGAAGAGATGTTGGAAAATGCCACTTGGGCACCTACTCATAAGCTCACCCAGCCCTGGAGATTTATCGTCTACACCGGTGCGGGTTTGAAGACCTTTGGAAACTATCAGGCAGAAATGTACAAAATGAGAGCTGAGAAAAATGGCACTCCCTTTCTGGAAGCTACCTATCAAAAATTCATTGAGAATCCTCAGAAAGCTTCCCATATGATTGCTATTATCATGAAGCGAACTGAAAATTCCGGAATTCCGGTGATGGAGGAAATTGCCGCAGTTGCGATGGCTGTACAGAACATGTATCTCACTGCTTGCGCTCATGGATTGGCAGCTTATTGGGGTACAGGCGGACCAACTTTTTGGCAAGAAGCAAGAGAAGACTTCGGTTTGGAAGGAGAAGATATGCTGATGGGATTCTTCTACATCGCAAAACCAGCAACGGAAAATTGGCCCGTTGGAAAAAGAGAGCCAATTGCCGAAAAAGTTGGCTGGATCAGAGAATAATTTATCAAACAAGTCATAAAAAAACGGCGGTGAAATCACTGCCGTTTTTTTATGATGTTACTTTGATTTTTTAAAACCCTACAAACGAAGGTGGCTCTACTCCATTGATCCGAAGGTAAGCAATCGAAGAACCTCTGTGATGAGTGCAATGATCCATCAACAAAGCCATTACTTGTCGTCTTGAAACATTATTTCCGAAAACATCAAGCTTTTCTCCAGATTGCTCCTGAGTAAGTGCTTTCATTGTTTTGGTACCATAATCATAGCTTTTAGCTATGTAGTCTGCTAGTTCGGCTTTGGTTGCAGTCTTCATATCCAAGGTAAAAGCAGGAACCTCACCTAACAGGAATCCTTGAGATATACCCGTAATCGCAGACCCGATGTGATACATCTGATCTTTAAAAGACATTGCCGCAGGATCAGTTTTGTAATCCATACCTGAATCCGGCATTTTGTCCAAAACAGCCAAAGTGTACTTTTTGCTGTTCTCCCATTTGCTGAAAAACTCTTCCAATGTGGTCTGAGCCATTGCTACCGGAGTAGCCAGCATAAAAATCGCGGCAAAAAAAGCCAGCGATGCTACTTTTACTAGTCTTTTCATAATTCAAGATTTTGGTTAGTCTTTTAAATTTCATTTAATATCCCCGCAAATCAAACCTTATCTCTAATTTTAAACCATGAGGAAATTACTTTTGATGGTTCCGATTTTAATTGCTTTGGTGGGTTGTGACAAAACTTACCTGCCAAAACCCAATGGATATAACCGAATAGATCTTCCCCCTCATTCCTATAACACCCTGGATGAAGGTTATCCTTACAAGTTTGAGTTTTCCTCTGTTGGTCAAGTTGAAGCTGATTCTTTTAATCTAAAAGAAAAGGCATGGGTAAATATTAACTACAAGGATTTCGGCGCTAAAGTCCACTTGACTTATCTTGAAATTGACGGGGAAAAAGTAAATTTTGAAAAAATCTCTAAAGATGCTTTTAAGCTGACAGCCAAGCATCAAATCAAGGCTTATGGAATTGAAGAGGCTATTTTGGTAACCCCTGAAGGGTATACGGGAGTAGTTGCAGAACTCTCAGGTGAAGTTCCAACACAATTCCAATTTTTTGTGACTGATTCAACCGACCATTTTCTAAGGGGAGCGCTGTATTTCAATACCGCTATGAAAAATGATTCGTTGGCTCCTGTCATAGAATACATCAAGGTGGACATGGCCCACCTGATGAATTCCGTGAAGTTTCTGGATTAATTAAGGTTTTTCCAGGATTTGATTACCACAGCTCCGCCCGCCAGTGCAACCACTGTTGCAATTGTTCCACCCATCATATTACCATAGATGAAGAAACCTGTGGCAAAAAGAGCTGCGTATACCATTACAGTTCCTACCAGCATCAAGCCAATTTCTTTTGGCAACTGACCGATCTCTTGCTGCTCGTTTGGATATCTGTCCAAAACTTTTTTCCAGCCAAATGCAGCGGGAGTCACTTTTCTATAGAATGACAGCAAGACTTCATCTTTCTCAGGCTGAGTTACAAACGTAACGATCAACCAACCGATTGTTGTGATGGTGACACTGTAAACTAATTTAAGGTAAGCCTGATTTTCAGGTATCAGGATCCAGTTTACTTTTGGATTAATCACTTCAAAGAAAATTGCAACTACAAATGAAATTGCCATTGCAGAGATTTCGGTGTATGCGTTGATTCTCCACCAAAACCATCTGAGGATAAAGATCAGACCTGTTCCTGCACCGATTTGAAGCAAAATATTAAATGCACTCAATGCACTGGAAAGTGCCAATGCTAGGAAAGCTGAAAGAACCATCAAACCCACTGTGGAGATTCTTCCCACAGCAACCAATTCTTTATCTGAAGCTTCCGGCTTCAGAAATCTTAAATAAAAATCATTCACTATATAGGAAGAGCCCCAGTTCAAGTGGGTCGAAAGCGTAGACATAACAGCCGCCATTAATGAAGCTAATACAAGTCCAACCATACCACTGGGAAGAAAGGTCAACATTGCAGAATAAGCCAAATCATCCCCCATTTTATCAACAGGAATATGCGGGAATGCTGTCTGCATATCGCTGATATTTGGGTAAATTATCAAGGATGCTAATGCTACAATAATCCACGGCCAAGGTCTCAGGGCATAGTGGGCAATATTGAAAAACAGAGTTGCTCCGATAGCATTCTTCTCATCTTTTGCAGCAAGCATTCGCTGAGCTATGTATCCTCCACCACCCGGCTCAGCACCAGGATACCAAGTTGCCCACCACTGGATGGCAATAGGCATGATAAAAAGTGGAATGTAAACATTCGGGTCTGAGAAATCAGGCAAGAAATCCAGCTTATCAGCAACATTTTCGTGTGCCAATAAATTATTCAAACCACCGATTTCCGGCATGTTAAGAATAAAATAGGCTGCTCCGAAAGATCCTGCAATAGCTACGAAAAACTGAAAAAAATCGGTTAAGAGCACTCCTTTCAAACCTCCTATTGAACTGTAAATCACCGTAACCACTGAGGAAATCAGCAAAGTTTCAACGGGCGTTAATCCCAACATTACTCCTCCTATTTTGATCGCTGCAAGCGAAACGGTAGCCATAATCACTACGTTGAAAAACACACCGAGGTAGATTGCCCTGAAAGCTCTCAAAAATGCAGCTCCCTTTCCAGAATATCGAAGTTCGTAAAACTCCAAATCCGTGGTGACCTCAGATCTTCTCCAAAGTTTTGCATAAACGAATACAGTAAGCATACCCGTAAGCAAAAAAGCCCACCATGCCCAATTTCCTGCAACACCATTCTTTCTAACCAAGTCAGTAACCAGGTTTGGCGTATCCGCAGAAAATGTCGTTGCAACCATGGAAACTCCCAACAGCCACCAAGGCATATTTCGTCCGGAAAGGAAGAACTCTTTAGCAGAAGTTCCTGCAGTTTTTGCGGAAAATAATCCGATCAAGAGAGAAATCACAAAGAAGGCGACTATGATCGCCCAGTCAATTACACCAATATCCATGGTTCTTCGAATTAATTATAGCGGCCAAATAACAAAAATTTTTTCTAAATGCATTTCAACTTCCTTAATAAATTTTAGAAATCAATAAATTTTGAGTCAAAACAGAAGTCGGATTTATCTCTTTCAGGAATTTTCATAATAGTTACCAAATTTATCCGGACGAAACCTAATTTCGTGGCATGAATCATTCTTCTTTACTGGAGGTAATTGCCTCCAATTTTCCGCTTCATTCAAGTCAACCCCTTCAGATCAAACCTCTGGGAGAAGGCTTGATTCACCAGACTTTTTTGATTGCAGGACAGCCCAAATCCTGGGTGCTTCAGGGATTTAATAAGAATGTATTTAAATTCCCGGAGCGAATAGCTGCGAATCTCAACCTCCTCAGCAAACTTTCAGAATCAGAGCATTTACCTTTTATTCTTCCTTTGCCTTTGGAAAATAAAAAAGGAGGAAAACTGACGGAAGTTAAAGGCCAATTTTACCGGCTTTTTGAATTTGTGAAAGGCCAAACTATCCAGAAAATCACGCATCTCAATCAAGCTTATCTCGCAGCAAAAGCATACGGTCAATTTGCTGATTGGGGAAAAGAAATAAAAGCAGAGGATCTTCAGGAAAGCATTGCCAACTTTCATCGGCTTGACTTGCGCTTTTCCAGGTTTTTGGAAGTTTTAAACTCGAAAAAATCACTTTCGCCCGAGGAAAAAGAAGTGGCAGATTTCTATGCTTACCAGTCAGCTTTTATCGATCATTACATTTCCTCAGCCAAAAGCCTTCCTTTCCGCCTTACTCACAACGACACCAAAATCAACAACCTGATTTTCTCCGAGAATCTGGATAGAGTGGAAGCTGTGATAGATCTCGACACGTTGATGGCAGGAATGCTGCTCTATGATTTTGGAGATCTCGTGAGAACAGTCGCTTGCTCTGAGCCTGAAACCAGCCAAAACTGGGAGAATCTGTTTTTGATTCCGGAAGTTTTCGAAGTGCTGTTGAAAGGCTATTGGGAAGGCATCAAAGATTTTGCAAACCCCGACGAAATCAAATCTCTCCTTTTTGGAGGTGAAGTGATGACCATCATTATGGGCCTCCGTTTTTTCACAGACCATCTCGAAGGTAATGTGTATTACCGGGTGGAATATCCTGAGCAGAATTTCCATCGGGCAAAAAATCAGATGATTTTCCTCCAAAGCCAGCAATCCCTGCAGGCGGATCTTCAGGAGGTTTGGAAAAAAGTCACCGGTTCTAACCTCTGAGTTTGACAATTCCTTTCATTTTAATTGCCATTTGACGGAAGCAGACTTATTTTGCCTACCTCCTAAACCCATTATTCCTTGTCAGGCATCTTTGACACCAAGATCGAGTTTCTCAAGGGCGTTGGCCCACAGCGTGGTGCGCTGATCAACAAGGAATTGAA
>VFKK01000003.1 GCA_009885605.1 Cyclobacteriaceae bacterium
CCCTTTTTGCCGTTAGGTAGAAAGGGTTTTTCTTTGCCTTAAATTCAGTTGAAAGATGTACGTTGATTTCAATAAAATGCCTGCTAATTCCCGTGTCTGGATCTATCAGGCCGGCCGCAGTTTCACTCCCGCCGAAAAAGAACTTGTATCCAATCGACTCAAAGCGTTTTGCGACGGATGGAATACGCATGGCAACGGAATGCCAAGTTCCTTCGAAATTCTGGACGATCAGGTTTTGATTTTGGCAGTTGACGAAAGTAATTTGGGAGCAAGCGGATGCTCTATCGACAGTTCGGTAAAAGCTTTGCGTGAGCTGGAAAATACGCTGGGAATCAACCTTACTGATCAGGGTAAAGTGAGTTACAAATCCACGAATGGCCAATTGAAAGTTGCACCGGCTCTCGGAATCAAGTCTAAAGTAATTGAAGGAGAAATAGAGGCGGAAACGCTCGTCATTAATCCACTTATCCAGCGAAAAGAAGAGTTGGGGAACGTTTGGATTTCAGCAGGTAAAACCTGGATGAACAAATATTTTCCAAATTAATTTAGTAATATTCAACATAGATCAACAATCAGCTTTCAGATGAAATAGTCAAGGGGATAAGTCATCATCAAATGAAAAATTGAAATCAGACCAATCTGAAAGAACATTTTGAAAGAAAGACTCTATTCCCAAACACCACTGAAAAATAATAACAAACAGATGAAACATCATTTTTTGTGGATTAGCCTCATTCTCCTTTTGGTAGTTAGCTCCTGCAAAAGCCTTCAGGAAAAAGGAAATGATCAATACCTTTCCGGCCAATATCAATATGCGATTTCGACTTATTCCCAAATTCTGGCAGAAGATTCGTTGAATAAGGAAGCAAATAAAGTAATTGCAGAAAGCTATCGTCTTTCCAACCGTATCGAAAAAGCCGGTCCTTACTATGAAAAGCTGGTTGAGGAAGATCCAAGTTTTGAAAATTACTATCGCCTGGGACTAAGCTTAAAAGCTCAGGAAAAGACCGAGGAAGCAAAAGCAGCTTTTTCAAAAGCAAAAGAATATACGCAGGATGAAACCTACACTGCAGAAACTCAGCGCCAAATTGAGGCGATCAAACTCAAAGACGGAATCGAAAATTATTGGCCAAAACATGAGCTTGTCAATTACAAAGAGTTGAATACTACCGGTGCGGACTATGCTCCGGTTTTGAGCGAAGACTTTATTTATTTCACTTCGGGCAGGCAAGCCTCAGGATTATATGCTGCTGATGGCTCACCGTATACCAAACTATTTCGTGCCCGGGCAGAAGGACTGAGAGTCGATACCAAAGCCGTTCAGGCACTTCCGGAATTCAAAAACGAGGAAGGTCTGAATCAGGCGGCCATCGCAATCAGCCCCGATGGAAACACAATAATTTATGCGCGGGGCAATTCCACCTCAGCAAAGGATCTGCCTGAAACCGCACTTTTTGTCTCTTATTTCAGAGGTTCAGGATTTACGCAGCCAATTTGGATGCCGCTAAATGAGGAAGAAATCTGGTGGAATTCTACTCCGGCTTTCAGTCCGGATGGAACTGAATTATACTTTGCCTCCAACCGACCGGGAGGATTTGGAGGAATTGACTTGTACAAAGCAACCCGATTAGCGAATGCCGACTTTGGCAATCCTGTCAATCTGGGCCCAACCATCAATACTCCCGGAAATGAGATGTTTCCCCGAATGACCCCAGACGGAAAGTTTTTCTTCTCTTCAGACGGACATCCTGGCTATGGGAAACTGGATTTATTTGTCGCTGAAAAAGACGAATCAGGAAAGCAAACCATCCGAAATCTGGGGAATAACATCAACAGCACCAACGACGATTTCGGACTTTTCTTCACTGAATATCCAAAGGCGGGGTACATGAGTTCCAACCGTGATGGCGGCGAGGGTGATGATGATATTTACTTTTTCGAAGACAAAACTCCGAAACCAAAAATCGTCAACGTACTCCTCAACGTGACGACCAAGGAACGAATCGCAGGACAGCCGGATAAGGTCTTGGAACAAGCGAGAGTGGTCTTATATGATGGAAACAACAAACAATCAAGCGGTGATTTCTCCAATACCAACGGACGTGTAAGATTTACTCTTGAGCCGAATGCAAACTTCACAATTATTGCTTCGAAAAACGGCTATTTCTCCAAGTCAGTGCCTTATACCACAAGAGGAAAAACACCGGATCCGGCCACGCTGATTCAGGAAGTAACCAACATCACGCTCGATACCACGATCATTTTGGACCAGTTGATTTTGGATAAATCTATTGTGCTCGAAAACATTTACTACGATTTGGATAAAGCCGAAATCAGGCCGGATGCAGCGATTGAATTGGATAAATTAATTGCGGTGCTGAAGGACAACCCAAGTATCCGAATCGAATTGAGTTCGCATACCGACTCAAGATCGAGCGATTCGTACAACCTTGACTTGTCACAGAGAAGAGCCCAATCCGCAGTGGATTATATGGTTTCCAAA
>VFKK01000010.1 GCA_009885605.1 Cyclobacteriaceae bacterium
ATGACTCTTGTGGGAATTACCGCAGTACTTGGGTTTCTTTTGGGGGGATTTAGCGCTATTACCGGAAGTCTTTTTAGAAACCTGTTAAAACGTAAACCTGATAATCTATACAGAGGCTAGATTGAGTTTATTTTAAAAGAAAAAAGGGCTTTTTCAAATGTGAAAAAACCCTTTTTTCTTTTGGATTCCATTGTAATGAGTACCTTTGTTACTCACTATAGCGGACATTTTTTATGCTGGAATCATTGATCACTTCTAAGACTCGGTTAAGGCTCTTGGTCAAGTTTTTTGTCAATTCTCAAACCCAAAGCCATTTACGAGGATTAGCCGAGGAGTTTGGGGAGTCCACTAATGCGATTCGAAAAGAATTGAACCATCTGACACATGCCGGAATATTGGTTAAGCATTCTGATAAGAATAAGATATCCTATCAAGCCAATATCCTTAATCCATTCTTCAGCAATATTCAGGAGATAACTCGTAAATATCTGGGCTTGGACCAGCTTTTGGAGCAAATACTGGATCGGATGGGTGAAGTTTATCAAGTGCTACTCGTTGGAGATATTGCCAAAGGAATAGATTCCGGAAAGATTGAAGTTGTGGTGACAGGTGAAAACCTGAATGATGATTACATCTTGTATCTGACCACCAGAATCGAAGAGCTAATTGATCGAAAGGTGGTATTTACCTTGCTGGGCGAACGTCTTAATTCGTTTGGGCTAGTTTTGTTTGATAAGGAAGCAGGGAAATAATTCCTTTTCCCTTTATTGGTAAAAAGCTAGGCACAGAATGTGACTGAAAGGGCGAAGCTGTATCTGGTTATTTAATTATTTATCTGAAATTAGAAGATGGGTTTTTTAAAAAGAGTTTATTTGAACCTCAAGGAAAAAGATTTGGAGCACTATCAATGGATATTTAATATCAAAAATCACTTTCTTTTGATCGTGTTTTCATTGGTTTTTTCTCTGGCTCAAGGCCAAAGTTTAGCTGATATTCAAAATCTTAAAGTTGATGATCTCTCGAATGCTCAGCTTGAGCAAATGATCAAAAGAGCGGAGGCTAACGGGATCAATCCGAACCAACTTGAGGCTCTTGCTAGAGAAAGAGGAATGCCAGCCTCAGAAGCTGCAAAGCTGAGAAAACGGATCAATGAACTTAATAATTCAACATCTTCAAGTAATTCATCCAACCATAGCAGCGATCTGGGAAGATCCCTTTTGGAAGAGCAAGAGCCTGATATGTTTGATTCTTTGAGCATGGCAGATCCCTATTATGATTTGACACCCACTCAGAAAAAAATATTCGGATACAAACTGTTTCACAATAGAAATTTGGATTTCAGCCCAAGCCTTAATCTTCCAACTCCCCGATCCTATGTTATTGGTGCTGGTGATCAGTTGCTAGTGGACGTGTACGGGGCATCTGAGCAATCTTTCGACTTAACTGTCACACCGGAAGGGAGAGTTTTTGTTCCCAATGTTGGACCAATTCAATTAGGAGGATCAACAATTGAGGCTGCTACTGCAAGATTGAAAACAGCTATGGGCAGAATCTATTCCGGTTTGTTGGGTTCCAATCCGAGTACATTTTTACAACTTAGGCTTGGTAATATCCGCTCGATTAAGGTTTCATTAGTTGGTGAATTAAATAAACCGGGATCTTATATGTTACCCTCTTTTGCTTCAGTCTTCACTGGATTGTACGCTGCAGGTGGTCCCAATGAAAATGGAGCTTTTCGGAATATTCAAGTGTACAGAGACAGCAGACTAATCACCACAGTCGATATCTATGAGTTCCTTTCTAAAGGAGAACAATCTTCTAACATAACTTTACAGGACAATGATGTGATTATTGTCCCTCCTGTCCAGGCCAGAGTCGAAATAATTGGTCCTGTTCGTCGAGAAGGATTCTTTGAAGTGAAACCTGGTGAGACTCTGCAAGATTTATACATCTATACGGGTGGTTTTTTGCCTAAAGCATACAAAGACCGGGTGACGGTCAGGAGATTAGCAAATAATCAACGAAAAGTTGTGGATGTTTCTCAGTCAGAATTTGGAACATTTAATCCTCTCGATGGGGATGAAATATTGATAGGAGAGGCTCTGGACAGATTTTCTAACAGGGTTCAAATCACAGGATCAGTAAATAGACCGGGAGAATATTCTCTGGATGAAGAAGGGCTTTCTGTAAAAGGGCTAATAGAAAAAGCCCAAGGACTAAAACCTGAAGCATTTGCTAACAGAGCTACTTTATACAGGACTAGTGCGGATTTAACTTTGGCTGCAGAACCATTGGATCTTCAGGGAATTTTGGAAGGAACAGCCGAAGATGTGAAGCTGAAAAATGAGGATTTATTATTTATCCCAAGCCGATACGACATTCAGGAAGAATATTATGTGAAGATTTCAGGAGAAATCGGTTTCCCGGGATCATATCCATTCGCGTCCTCTATGACAGTAGGTGATTTGATTCTCAGAGCTGGTGGGTTGTTGGAATCTGCTACTAATTCTTCAATCGAAATTGCAAGCAGGGTAAGAGATGCCAGTACAGGCAATATTGCTTTTATTTCTTCCCTCACAATCGATGAAAATCTTCAACTTACCCAAGAGGAGAGGGATAAAACATTGAGTCCATTTGATCATGTTTTTATAAGAAGAAGCCCCGGTTTTGAGCGGGAGCAACTGGTTAATGTCAAAGGTGAAGTAAGATATCCGGGTGAGTTTGCGATAGCTAATGCCAATGAACGTATTTCTGATTTGATAAAACGAGCAGGGGGACTTTCACAATTTGCTTATCCCAAAGGGGCGAATTTGATTCGAAGAACTGTTTATTTCAAAGGCCCAACTGAAGAAGAATTAAAAGAAAAGACATTAAGGGAGATTAGAGAAAATTTGGATCCGGAAACGAAAAGGAAATCAAATGAGGCTGAATATCTTTTGTTTGATCGGATTGATAAAAAGATAGAAGTTATTGAGGCTGAAAAAGAGAAAGCTGAGCTAGAAGCCTTGAAAAGCAAATTATTTGAAGAAGAGTCGATGACCAGATCATTTTTGAAAGACACTACTATCAATCAAGTAAGAATGAAGGAGCAAGATCTGGTGGGAATCGATTTGGAATATATTTTGAAAAATCCTGGTTCGGCGGAGGATTTGATTCTTTTCGAAGGAGATATATTGCAGATACCAAAACAGCTTCAGACAGTCAGGATGGTAGGGGAAGTATTACTCCCAACAACAGCGAGGTTTGAAGATTCGAATGGACTGAAAAATTATATTTCAAAAGCAGGCGGATTCACAGAAGGAGCAAGAAGGTCCAAGACTTACGTTGTTTATGCGAACGGTGATGCAAAAAGCACCCGAAATTTTATCGGAATCAATTTTTTCCCAAATCTGGAACCGGGAGCTGAAATAATTGTCCCAAAGAAACCTGAAAGACAAAGGTTAAATGCAGCCGTATTGCTTGGCTTGGCGACTAGTTTAGCAACAGTTGCGTTGGTGCTTCAAACCATTGTAAATAACAATTAATAATTTATGAAAATTGCAGTTGTAGGAACAGGTTATGTAGGCTTGGTGTCAGGAGCATGTTTTGCTGATGTTGGGATCGAAGTAACCTGTGTAGACATTGACCAAAAAAAGATTGAAAAGCTCAAGAACGGAATTATGCCGATCTATGAGCCTGGATTGGAGGAGATTGTCGTTCGTAATTATAAAAGCGGAAGACTTCATTTCGGTACGGATTTAGGGTCTGCCATACAAGGTGCCGAGGTAGCTTTTATCGCTGTCGGAACACCTCCGGGTGAAGACGGTTCAGCGGATTTAAAATTTGTATTGGCAGTTGCGGAAGAGATCGGCCGCAAGATGACTGATTATATTGTGGTGGCTACCAAAAGTACTGTTCCGGTAACAACAGGAGAAAAAGTTCGGGCTGCAATCCAGTCAGCCTTAGATAAAAGAGAATCTGACTTACAATTTGCTGTAGCTTCAAATCCGGAATTCCTGAAGGAAGGTGCTGCAGTTGAAGACTTTTTGAAACCCGACAGAATTGTCATCGGAGTAGATGATGATCGTGCCGAAGAAATCATGCAGAGGCTTTACAAGCCATTCCAATTAAGTGGTGAAAGAATCATTTACATGGACATTCCTTCTGCAGAGATGACCAAATATGCGGCCAATGCAATGCTTGCCACCAAAATTTCTTTCATGAACGACATCGCCAACCTTTGCGAACTGGTGGGAGCTGATGCCAATATGGTGAGAAAAGGGATTGGTTCGGACCCCAGAATCGGGAACAAATTTATTTATCCAGGTGTAGGTTACGGAGGATCTTGCTTTCCGAAGGATGTGAAAGCAATCATTAAAACTGCTAAGCAATACGGATACGATCTCAAAGTGCTCCAGTCTGTAGAAGACGTAAACGACGCACAGAAATTTGTGCTTTCCAAAAAAGTGAAAGCTCATTTTGGGGAAGATTTGAGCGGAATGACCTTCGCCATTTGGGGTTTGAGTTTCAAGCCCAACACAGATGATATGCGGGAAGCTCCTGCGGGAGTGATTATTGACGAATTAAGGGCTGCTGGTGCCCAGGTGAAAGCTTATGATCCGGTTGCAATGGAGGAAGCAAAGGCTCATTACATTTTCGATAAAGTGACCTACTGTAAGGATGCTTATGAAGCCCTTGTTGATGCTGATGCATTATTACTGGTGACCGAGTGGTCTGAATTCCGGATTCCAAGTTGGGATGTAGTAGGAAAGCTTTTGAAGAACAAAGTGATATTTGATGGAAGAAATATCTACGATAAAAAATATCTGAAATCTCTTGGCTTCGAGCTTTACGGAATCGGATCAAAGTAAAAAAACTGCCTCCGAATCCAAATTCGGAGGCATTCCCATTTCTTTTTCAAAAGTATAAAATGGTAATTGCAGGAGCCGGTGGTCATGGATTGGAGGTTCTGGAGATTTTATTGGCCAATGAATTTTTAAAAAATGATATCTTATTTTTTGATCAGGATCCTAAAAAGAGTGACCAACTTATTCATGGAATTAGGGTGGTTTCTGATTTGAAAGAAGTGAGGAAACATTTCTCAATTTCAAACTTTTTCTGTCTTGGGGTTGGTACGCCAGCTTACAGAGAGAGCCTGTTCAATCTTTTAGACCAAGCTGGAGGCATATTCAAACCTTTGTTATCAAAATCATCTTTTTTGAGCCATTCAGCAATTGGTCAATTTGATGCGATGCCATTCAGCTTCATTGGACCCGATACAAAAATTGGAAGGTGTGCGCTACTTAACACCAGAGCTAACGTCCACCATGAAAGTCAGATAGGGGATTTTAGTGAAATTGGTCCAGGAGCCATACTACTTGGAAATTCTCAGACTGGAAAACGCTGTCAAATTGGTGCCGGTGCTGTACTTTTACCTGGGGTTAAAATCGGTGATGATGCGATAGTAGGAGCAGGGGCAGTGGTGACCAAGGATTTTGATTCAGGATCAAAGATTGTAGGGGTGCCGGCTAGAATGGTAACTTTAAATTAAGAAACGTAATTAATTTATTTGTCATCAACATTGAGATTAATTCAATTGGGAGTTGTGAATTGCTTACAACTAAGATTAAAAGAAATGCAGGTGTCAATGTTTAGATTGAAATAAATTAGCTGTTTTTACAAAAAATGAAGAAAAATATTAGGGAAGTTTTGCAAAATGAAGAAATAAGTTTGTCTGACTTGTTCAACCTTTTTTATGAGAAAAGGAAAATTATGCTTGTAACAGTATTTGCTGTTGTTTTTTTAGGATTGCTCAAATCTTGTACTTCTCCTAAGGAGTATGAGTCCATAGCTATCAAACTATCGGAAGCAAAAACAGATCAAAATGAGATGGGTCAACTGGGTGGATTAGCAGGATTGGCCGGAATTAACTTATCCTCTGTAAACGGAGGAAATAACATAACTTCATTCTCCCCTGACTTATATCCAAAACTATTATCGAGTAAACCTTTTTTGTTGGACTTGATCAATGAAGAATTCTTCTTCGTTTCAATGAATAAAAAAATGACTCTGAAGGATTATTATCTTGAGGAGAGACCGGGTGATATAGTGACTAAAGCAATTGAGTTCTTTGCCGGAATCCCCCATTTAGTTACTTCAATTTTTGATTCCGAACCTGAATTCTCCGCTGTTTTAGGGGAAAATAAAGAACCATCTGCTGAGAAGTTTTTGATAATTACTCCACAAGAGGAGTATGTAATAGCTAAGATTAAAGAAAAAATTAAGATTGAAAGCGAGGAAAGAATTATTACTTTATCTGTAAGAATGCCTGAACCGATGATTGCGGCAGAATTCAATAATATCGTTTTTGATAAAATATTGGATTATGTTTCTTCTTATAAAATTGGTAAGCAAAAGAATAGTCTCGTCTTTATAGAAGAAAGCACAAAAGAGGCTGAGGAGAAGTTTAAAAGATCCCAAATCAATTTAGCTTCATTTAGAGATAGTAATCAGGGAATAATTTCGCAAAGAGTCAGGACAAAAGAAGAACAGCTAGAAGCGGAGTTTAATTTATCTTTTGAAATTTATAGCACATTGAAGCAAGAATTAGAGAATTCTAAAATTGAATTAAAAAGAGAAACTCCTGTTTTTTCCACTTTTGAAGAAGCAATAGTTCCGAATAGACCTTCTAATTCTTCACCCATTAAAATTATTTTAATCTCGATTTTTGGAGGATTGTTTTTAGGTTTAGTTGTCGTTATGGGGCTATTGTTAAGAGATTATATAAAGTTATAAACTATATTTTAGACAAATTTTAATAAGTAGTTATTAAAAGAATTCTATTAGAAAAATAATTGTAAATGAATTTAGTTAAAACCGCACTTATAACCGGGATAACCGGTCAGGATGGCGCTTATCTCGCCGAACTTCTTTTGGAAAAGGGTTATAGAGTCCATGGCGTCAAGCGCAGATCGTCCCTGA
>VFKK01000224.1 GCA_009885605.1 Cyclobacteriaceae bacterium
CTTTACGATCAGGTTTGGCAGGCAGGAGCGATCCTGCTTCCAATCCATTCTGTAGGCGTGATGGGCGATGAGCGTACGTATGAGAAAGTTGTTGCCCTTCGTGCAGTAGGTTCGGTGGATGGAATGACTGCCGACTGGATTCACCTGCCGTATGAATTCCTTGGAAAAATGTCCAACGAGATCATCAACCGTGTGAAAGGAGTCAATCGAGTGGTTTATGATATTTCTTCCAAGCCACCGGCAACGATCGAGTGGGAGTAGAATGGATGCTGGATGACCGATGTAAGGACCGAAGACGGAAGACCGGATGATCTGAAATCATAAATCACAAATCTTAAATTATAAATTATCCAAAACCTGGGGACTATTCTTCGGGTTTTTGATTTTGAAAGCAGTTTCGGCCCGACCTTTGGGTTTGGAAATATTGCCTTAAATTTGTTAACCTGTTTTCAAGTATTGCTACCCTCGCAGATTCATGAGAAGATATCTTCTAGTATTTCCAGTTTTTTTTATTCTGAGTTTCGCTTTTGCACAAAATGCTCCTGAAAGCTATCAGAGAGCAAAATCCCTTTTGAGTTCAAAGAGCTATTGGGAGGCGATTCCGCTATTCAAAGAATTTTTGGATGAGGAGAAGTATGGCAGTTTGTCAAATTACGCTGCATTTCATCTTGCCGAGGCAGCAATGGGAGCCAATCAGCCAGCACAAGCGATTGATGCTTTGAAAGTGGTTGCCCTGAAAAACTGGCCAAAATCTGACGAGGCAAAATATATTTTGGGTTTGGCTTATTTCCAAAATCAGCAAAATCAGGAAGCGCTTCGGGTCTTTAAGTTGATCAAAAAAGAAAATGTTATCCTGATGGCTGAAAATGCCAGTTTTGAAAATTTAAAGAAAACATCAGCAAGTTTCATGGTAGCCAATTTGCAGGAATTCAAAGACAATGCAGGTTATAGAATGGCGCTGAAAATCGTGCTTGAAGCTCAGACAATACTTTCTGCCACTGAAAGAGCCGCTTATTACGAATTGGAAGGGAAAAGGCAGGAAACAACTTCCAGTATAGTAAAAGATCCGGTGTTGGACATTGTGGTCATTCTTCCTTTCACCAATTCCACTTCTGCTTCCATAACCAATGTTTCCCCTTCGGATTTCGTGTTTGAATTGTATCAAGGGGTGGAGCTTGGAGTGGAGCAATTACGCGCATCCGGGCAGAAAGTCAATTTACTTACTTTTGATTCGAAGCGGGATGTCAATCATTTACAAACTCTTCTGAAAGATCCTGCAATTGCAATGGCAGACGCCATCATAGGACCAATCTATCCCGAGGAAACAGACCTGGTCAGTGCTTTCGCAGAGTCATCCAAAATTCCCTTTATTCATCCTCTTTCCAATCTGGGAGAGCGCTTCGAGCAGATGAAATACAGCTACTTGTTCAGGCCTTCAGTTGCCTCCCTTTCCGCAGGCATCATCAAGGGTTTGAAAGTTCAGTCTTGGGGAAAAAGAGTAGCAATCGGATATAGTTCTAGTTTACGGGATGAAAAGCTCGGGCTTTTGCTTAAAGACGAACTGACAAAACTTGGGTTTACAGTGATCAAAGCTCAAAAAATCGATGCCCGAAACGTGGGAACATTCCTTCAGAGTTTGGGTGTGCGTAGGGGAAACACTCCAAATGTAGATCAGGTTATTTTGCTCACAGATGATCCAGGGATTGCCCAGCCTACTTTTGCGTTGATGGAAAGTATCAGTACTTCTGTCCCAATACTGGTGATGGATTCTTGGTTGGGATTCAATTTTGCAAATTTTGAAATGCTTGAATTCCCCAACTTCTATTTCATTGGCAACAATGCGACCCAGTTTGACACAGAGGATATGAAAGTATTCAGGGATGATTTTTATGATAAATATTTGGTGTACCCCAACTTGAATTCTATTCTCGGAATTGATTTAGTTTATTGGCTTCATTCCAATTTATCACCAAGCTTTGGCATGGATCTGAGAAGAAGCCTGGATACAAAAGCTTTCCAGTCAGGCAAACTTACCTGGGGATATAATTTCCGCGAAAGCAATAACAACCATTACGTTCCTGTGTTTAGATTAGAGTCAGGTGAACTGAAACCCATCGAGTAATCCATGCAAATTTCTGAAAGTAAGCGGCTTTTTGCCCGCGCACAAAACTTCATTCCCGGAGGAGTAAATTCCCCTGTTCGTGCTTTTCGGGCAGTGGGGGGCGAACCCATATTCATCAAAAGAGCCAACGGAGCCTTTATTTACGATGAAGACGACAACGCTTACATCGAAATGATTAATTCTTGGGGTCCGATGATCCTGGGTCATAATCATCCGATGATTCGCGAAGCCGTGATCAAGGCGATGGAAAACGGAACTTCTTTCGGAGCGCCCACTGCCAGAGAAGTGGAGATTGCGGAATTGATCGTGTCTATGGTGCCATCTGTGGAGAAAGTCAGAATGGTCAATTCCGGTACAGAAGC
>VFKK01000265.1 GCA_009885605.1 Cyclobacteriaceae bacterium
ACAAAGTTGCCGGGTCCAAGTTCGTCGATATCGCCGAAGTCTTCCATCACCGAGCAACCCGGAGTATCACCGGTTCGAGTGACCAGGTTCGGGTATTCTGATTGATATTTAAACTTGAGCATGTTGAGTGCATTGCGGGTTTGCTCGTACAATCCGGTAATATCCTTGATGTAATAAGAGTGGCCTGCATGGATGTAGAAGCCTTTGAACCAGAGTTTATCAGACTTTTTAGCAGTGCGAAGGATCTCCTCGATCAACCCGAAATCACTCACTTCCACACCTGAGCGTCCGTAGCCCGCATCGATCTCGATAAAGAATCCAACAGGATGCTCAAGTTGGTCAACGAGCATCTGCGTAGTGACAGGATTGATGAGTTGGACAGAGATGGATTGAGTCGCCGCCAATTTATTCAGGCGTGGGATTTCCAGGGGATTGAAAGGGAAAGCAATGTGGATATTTTCCCAGCCCTGATCGCAGAGATATTCTGCCATTTTGATGGAAGAGGTGGTCACTTCCCTTATTCCGTATTCTTTGGCCCATTCGCCGATCTGATGAGATTGGGCAGTCTTGAAATGTGGAACAAGTTTTTTGCCGTGGCGTTTAGCTTTGTCGGCCATGTTTTTAAGGTTAGCTCGGCAGATTTTCTCGTCGAGAAGGAGAGTCGGGGAGGTGATTTTATCGAGGTAGCTCATATCGTTTTTTGACCGCGGATTACATCAATTGGTGAGTTGAGGTAGCGGGAGATTAGGTTTATGATGGGTTTCTAAAAATTTTAATGAAAGTAATGCGCAGTAGCTAAAAATCAAATTGGGGATTTGTCAATGGAATGATTTGTTTGTTTGAAGACGGTCCTCATGATTTTTAGCTCCCCCTTTTTTTCCGGGAAATGGGGAGTTTCGTTTCCTGAACTTCTTTCATAAGGCTAGCGGCTTAAGAATATGAAATACCCAACTTTCAATCATTTTATGACCAATATCATTGAAACAAGTGATTTACTTTTGTAAATTTTAGTAGAACTATTTCGATTTTTAGGAAAGGATCTAAAAGACAAATCGCTTGAAAATTTTCAACAGTCCATTCTTTACAGAAGTTGGAGATATTTCCCGCTTCACCGCCCGTTTTTTCAGGGAGATCCTTAAGCCAAAGCAGGAGTTTGAGGAGTTTATAAATCAGTGTTATTGGATCGGTTATAAATCGCTCACCCTTGTCGGAATCACCGGTTTTATCATGGGCTTGGTTTTGACCATTCAGTCGCGACCAACTCTCGTTGAGTTTGGTGCAGTGTCTATGTTGCCATCGATGGTTTCAGTTTCCCTGGTCAGGGAAATTACGCCGGTGATCACGGCATTGATTTGTGCTGGAAAGATAGGATCGGGAATAGGAGCGGAACTGGGATCTATGCGAGTAACCGAGCAGATCGATGCGATGGAGGTATCCGGAACAAATCCTTTCAAATACCTCGTTGTGACGCGTGTCATGGCATCCACGCTGATGGTTCCGCTGCTAACCTGTTTGGCAATCGCAATCTCTATGTATGGTGGTTATTTGGGGGTTAATATCAGGGGAAATGTCAGCTGGACTTTGTACTGGTCTCAATCATTCAATATTTTGAAATTCGGGGATTTTATTCCTTCGCTTATCAAGACCTACTTTTTCGGATTTGCGATAGGCATCATCGGTTGCTACAAAGGTTATACTTCAGAAAAAGGTACAGAAGGGGTCGGAAGATCTGCCACAACGGCCGTGATTGTAGCTTCTTTATTGGTTTTTATTATTGACTTGATTGCGGTTCAGATTACTGATTTGCTTGGACTGACGTAAAAAATGAAAGAGATCGCACCGATAATTGAAGTGAAAAACGTGAATATCTCATTTGGGAAAAATCATGTTCTGAGGAATTTTTCGATGGACGTCATCCCCGGAGAAAACCTGGCGATACTTGGAAAATCGGGTTCCGGTAAATCAGTATTAATCAAATGCATAATCAGGTTGCTGATTCCTGACTCCGGAAAAATAATAGTGATAAATAATGAGATCAGTGAATTGGACCATGATGAAATGGACATGCTGAGAGCTGACATTGGGTTTCTTTTCCAAAGTAACGCCTTGTATGACTCGATGACGGTGAGGCAAAATCTGGAGTTTCCGCTGCGAAGACACTGGTCAAAGGAGGAGCGGAAGTTTAATGCCAAGGAAGCTGTTTTGGAAGCATTGGAAGATGTTGGATTATCTCATACAATAGATATGATGCCGGCTGAACTTTCCGGAGGAATGCGGAAAAGAATAGCCCTGGCGAGAACTCTGATCTTGAAACCTAAGGTGATCCTCTATGATGAACCAACGACCGGACTGGATCCTATCACCGCAAGAGAAATCAGCCAACTGATGAATGCCGTTCAGGAAAAATACAAAGCAACTGCGGTCATCATTTCACATGATATGAATTGCATCAAGATGACTTCTGATCGGGTGATAATGCTGATCGATGGGAAGAATTATGCATCAGGTACCTATGATAACTTACTGAAAATAACTGACCCGAAAGTCAGAGAGTTTTTTGATTAATTATGAAAGAAGACAAAAGAATCGCTAATACAAAATTGGGCATCGTGGTCATTGCCAGTTTATTGTTCCTGGTTTTCGCATTATATATGATCGGTAAAAACCAGAATATTTTTGGGAGGTCATTTACCATCATTGCGGAAGTGGAAGATGTCAATGGGCTGGTACCGGGTAATAATGTCCGGTTTCAGGGCATGGATGTAGGAACTGTCAAATCCATTGATATGCTGGACGAGGAGACAATCCACATTTCGTTGTTGATTCGTAACTCGATGCAATCGTTCATCAAAAAAAACGCATTGACCAAGATCAATACGGATGGATTGATGGGAAATAAAATGCTACAGATAATTCCTCAAGAAGGAGTTTCCGAAACCATAGAGGAAGGAGATACGCTTCAGATTTTGGATCAGGTAGGAACGGATGAAATGCTGGCAAAACTCAATACATCCGGAGATTACCTTCAAAGAACACTTTTTAATCTTGCAGAAATGACTGAAAAACTGAATCAAAATGAGCTGGTTTGGAAGTTACTTTCCGATACAGTAATAATAACCGATCTGAAAGGAGCGATCATGGAATTCAGGCTTGCCGGGTCGAATGCTGCTGCTATGGCCAAAGCCGGAAAGGATTTGATTATAGAATTGGAGCAGGGAGATGGCCTGGTCAATAACTTGTTTACTGACAGTCTGATGAACAATAATCTGGAGAAATCATTGGAGAAACTGGAACAAACCAGTGCTGATGCAGCTGAAATGATGGTCAGCATGAAAACTTTAATGCAAAACATCCAAAAGGGCGAAGGTACTGCCGGGTTGATTATGAGTGATTCTACATTCCGTGAGCAACTTGTGCAAACGCTGGAAAATGTAGAGAGCAGTACTTATAAACTGAACGAAAATATGGAAGCGATGAAGTCAAACTTCCTGTTCAGAAAGTATTACAAGGACCAGGAAAAGGCTAAGAAAAAGGTGGTGAAAAGCCCTAATTAGGATTTTTGAAGGGAATTGACTTTGTTCTTTTGCATGACATTAGGTTACACGGAGATTCACAGAGGAAGGCATAGAGTTTTTTTGAAGCCTCTGCAAGACTGATGCTTTGACAAGCTCATCACAAATGGCGGAACAATTAAGAGCCAATAATCAAAGACAAGATTGAAGATTTAAGCAATTAATAAAAAACAACCACTTGATTCCAAAAGTGATTTCTGCTCCCTTGCTCCTCAGCGCCTTTGCGGGAGTTTTTTTAACTGTTGCGATTTTGACGAGTTACTATTATTTCTTTGTGAACTTTGTTTCTTTTGGGGTTCTGTTTTTTTTACCACAAAGGAACAAAAGACAACATGAGAAGGGGTAAAGAGGAGAACAACTGGTTTTTTTTAGAACTCTCTGGATCTTCGGGATTTTATGAAGCAGTCTGTTGTAAAATTGGCTCTCTTTATCTTCGCTTTTGCGGGAGGCTTATTTTCTGCTAATTTTGCCAACCAGAAAAAAACGACTTCCCGATAGCTATTGGGAGTATCACAATTCAACTCTTGCACGATATACCTTTCATGGAAGCAAAGAAAATCCGGAGTACTTTCATCGAGTTTTTCCAATCCAAGCAGCACCAATACGTTCCTTCCTCACCGATTGTGGTCAAAAATGACCCGACTTTGATGTTCACCAATGCGGGGATGAATCAGTTTAAAGACGCATTCCTCGGCAACGAAATCGCCAAATATGCGCGGGTAGCAAACAGCCAAAAATGCCTCCGCGTGAGCGGAAAGCACAATGATCTCGAAGAAGTGGGGGTTGATACCTATCACCACACCATGTTTGAGATGCTGGGCAACTGGTCTTTTGGGGATTATTTCAAGAAAGAAGCGATCGAGTGGGCCTGGGAGTTACTGACTGAAGTCTATAAACTTCCGAAGGATCGCTTGTATGTTTCTGTTTTCGCAGGAGATGCAGGAGACAAGCTTGAAATGGACTCAGAAGCGTTTGAGCTTTGGAGCAAAATCGTACCGACAGATCGAATCATCATGGGTTCGAAGAAGGATAACTTCTGGGAAATGGGTGATACCGGACCTTGTGGCCCTTGCTCCGAAATTCACGTTGATTTAAGATCAAAAGCAGAAATCGCCAATATTCCGGGACGTGAATTGGTCAACAACGATCATCCTCAGCTAATTGAAATCTGGAATCTCGTGTTCATGCAGTTCAACAGAATCGCAGACGGAAGCCTTAAAGAATTGCCTGCAAAGCATGTGGATACCGGAATGGGTTTTGAGCGTCTGGTGAGAGCCATTCAGTTCAAATCTTCCAATTACGATACCGATTTATTCACTCCTTTCCTGGATGCGTTAGCTAAAAAATCAGGAAAATCCTACGGGATTGATGAGCCAACAGACATCGCTTTCCGCGTAATTGTCGATCATATCCGTGCGATTTCTTTCACAATTGCCGATGGTCAGTTACCATCCAATAATAAAGCAGGCTATGTGATTCGCAGAATCCTGAGAAGGGCTGTCCGATACGGATATACTTTTCTGGGTTTCCGAGAGCCATTTTTATATGAGTTGACTCCTCTGATTTCAGAGAATTTCGGAGATATTTTCCCTGAAGTGAGACAGCAGCAGGAGTTTATTTCCCGAGTGATTCAGGAGGAAGAGATTTCATTCCTTCATACCCTGGACAATGGATTGAAAATCCTCGATCAGATCAAGGCAGAATTGGAAGATAAATTTGAGCGGGTCATCCCGGGGAAAACAGCCTTTGAATTGTATGATACCTTTGGTTTTCCGCTGGACTTGACTTCACTTATTGCGAGAGAGAGTGGTTTTTCGCTGGACGAAGCTGGTTTTGCAGAAGAGATGGAAAAGCAAAAAGCCAGATCAAGGGCAGCTTCCGAGCAGGAGACCGGAGACTGGTTGCTGGTTCATGAAGATGCAGGAGTGGAGTTTATCGGTTATGATTTTTTGGATACCCATTCCCAGATTATTAAGCATCGAGTCATATCTGATAAGAAAGGTGACAAATATCAATTAGTGCTGGACAAAACTCCCTTCTATGCAGAGAGTGGCGGACAGGTTGGAGATACAGGTTGGCTGATCTCTGATGTGGAGAAAATCCGCGTTATCGACACCAAAAAAGAAAATGATTTAATTGTCCATTTTGTAGAAAAGCTTCCATCAAAGCCCGGATTGAGGTTTTCGTCAGAAGTAGATCGGGTTAAGCGAAAACTGACAGAGAACAATCACTCTGCGACTCACTTGCTTCAGTCAGCTTTGAAAGAAGTGTTGGGAGCGCATATTCAGCAGAGAGGATCGCTTGTCAATGAGAACTTGCTTCGCTTCGATTTTTCTCATTTCAGTAAATTGACGGAGGAGGAAATTGCTCAGGTGGAGGAAATAGTAAATGCTAAAATCCGCGAAAACATTCCTTTGGTTGAGCTTCGCAATGTGCCCATTGAGGAAGCAAAGAAGAAAGGTGCTACGGCGCTCTTCGGGGAAAAATACGGAGACTTTGTGCGTGTGATCACATTCGATCCCAAGTTTTCGGTGGAGCTTTGTGGAGGAACCCATGTACCGTTTACGAGTCAGATAAGATTGTTTAAGATCGTATCAGAAGGATCAATTTCGTCAGGTGTTCGTCGGATCGAGGCGATTACTTCGAAAGCTGCAGAGGCTCATTTGCGTGAGCAGGAAAACCTTCTAAAAGAAATCGGGGAACTTCTGAGGAATCCGATTGACTTGAAAAAAGCAGTTGAAAACCTGATTCATGAGCGAAACGAACTTAAGAAAGATATTGAAGCTTTGTATTTGGAGAAATCAGCCGGCCTGAAGATTGAATTGCTCAAGCAGGTCGTGATCGGTGAAGGAATCAATACCCTGATTGCTCAGGTGGAATTACCAAATGCTGAGGCTTTGAAGAAATTGTCATACGAGTTGAAAAATGAGGTTCCTTTGGCCTTTGTGGTTTTGGCAGCTCAGATTGAGGATAAGCCACAGATTGCGGTGATTTTGGATGAAAGATTGATCGAATCCAAAAACCTGAATGCAGGTCTGATCGTGAGAGAATTGGCAAAAGAAATTCAAGGTGGAGGCGGTGGACAGCCGTTTTTTGCCACTGCAGGAGGAAAAGACCTCACCGGACTGGAAAGAGTAGTAGCGAAGGCCAGGGAATTGTACCTTTAAAAATCTGAAAAATCAAGCTGTAATGCTTAGCGAAGAAATAAGAAATAAATATCAGTTGGTCGTAGGTCTCGAGGTGCACGCGCAACTTTTGACCGAAAGCAAAATGTACGCTTCTGACTCTACTGTGTACGGCAACTTACCCAACACCCAGATTTCAGTCATCACCCTCGGCCACCCAGGCACACTTCCCAAAGTCAATAAAAAGGCAGTTGAATTTGCAATCAGAATGGGACTGGCCTGTCATTCTGAAATCACACGATTCAATATTTTCGCAAGAAAGAACTACTTCTATCCCGATCTGCCGAAAGGCTATCAGATCACACAGGATAAGAATCCGGTTTGCGTAGGAGGAATTGTGCCGATCACAATGCCTGACGGAACCACCAAGAATGTGCAGCTGACGCGGATCCACATGGAAGAAGACGCAGGTAAATCCATGCACCTGGCAGGGGAGACGGATACATTGGTTGATTTCAACCGGGCCGGAACGCCCCTTATTGAGATTGTGTCGGAACCGGATATGAGGACTTCAGAGGAGGCTTATGCTTTCCTGACGGAAATCAAAAAATTGGTCAAATACCTCGATATCTGCGACGGCAACATGGAAGAAGGTTCGCTTCGCTGTGATGCCAACGTTTCGATAATGCTTAAAGGCGCATCGGAATTCGGAAAGAAAGTTGAAGTAAAAAACATGAACTCATTCCGAAACGTGACTCGAGCAATCGAGCATGAGGTGGAGCGGCAAATAGAATTGCTGGAGCAGGGGGTAGAGATCATTTCCGAGACGAGAACCTTTGATGCAGGTACCGGAACTACGGCAAGTATGCGGACGAAAGAGGATTTGAATGATTACAGATATTTTCCGGAGCCTGATTTGAGCCCGATTTTAATCTCTGAAGAATGGTTGAACAGTGTGAAAGTTACCATGCCGGCTTTGCCAAGAGAGCTACACGAAAAGTTTGTAAAGGTGTACGGATTGCCTGATTACGATGCAGGCGTACTTTCAGAATCTAAAGAAATTGCCTTGTTTTTTGATGAATTGTGTACTAAAACGAATAATTACAAAGCAGCTTCCAACTGGACAATGGGTCCTGTAAAATCCTATTTAAATGAATTGACACTGCATATTGATGACTTTCCGATCAAATCGGATGCATTAGCAGAATTGATCAAACTGGTGGATGATGGAAAAGTGAGCTTCTCTGTAGCTTCACAAAAAGTGTATCCTGAGATGCTGAAAGGAGGAAATGCAAGTCCGCTTGCAATCGCGCTGCAACTGAACCTGATTCAGCAAAGTGATGAGTCTTCCCTGAAACCAATCGTGGAAAGCGTATTGGCTGAAAATGCTACTAAAGTAGAAGAGTATCGAGCTGGTAAAAAAGGCCTGATGGCGATGTTTATGGGTATGGTGATGAAGAAATCCCAAGGCAAAGCAGATCCAAAAGTGGCTACCAAACTATTGACAGAACTATTAGAAAATTAACCAATATGAAGTACCCTATGAGTGGAATTATTGTAGTTGCCCTGATGGCACTTTTCTCTTGTGAAGAGAGCGAGTCCAAAACAGATGGCATGGTTAAAGTATCCGGCAAAGTATCAAATGCTCCGGAGGGAATGGTGATTCTTTCTCAGTTTACTGACAGCCGTCCAAAAATACTCGACACGCTGGAAGTAAGTAAATCCGGAGAATTCACTTATGACCTTGCTGTAGAGACACCGACGTTTTATGAATTGAATTTGTACGGAAAAAAGTCAATCAGACTCGCACTTTTCAAGGATGATGTGGAGGTTTCATATGATTTAGCTGATTCCACCAGTTTGGCTATCGAAGGATCTCAGGACACCAAGGAAATGGTGAAAATAGAGGCAATGATGGAGAAGTATCAAGCCAATGTCAATAAGCTCAATGAATCTTATTACGAAGCCATGAGCAAAAATGACACTGAAGAAATCAAGAAAATTCAGACCGAGGCCATGAATCTTGAAGGCAATCAGGCTGAGGAAGTAAAGAAAGTAATCGAAAGCATGGGAGATAGTTTTGCGTCCTTAGCTGCGATCGGACTTTTGAATCCTAAGAATGATTTTCCTTTCATCGATGACCTGGTGGCCCGCTTGAATGAGAATTATCCTAGTACAGCAATGATTCTGACGATGAAAGTTCAGTTGGATGAGATGAGACCCTTATCTGTAGGTCAGGTGGCGCCGGATTTTGAACTTCCAAATCCTCAGGGGGAAATGGTAAAGCTTTCCAGTTTAAGAGGCAAATATGTGATGATTGATTTCTGGGCAGCGTGGTGTAAGCCATGTAGGGCTGAGAATCCAAATGTTGTCAGGCTTTACAGTCAATATAAAGAAAAGGGTTTCGAGGTTTTTGGAGTTTCCCTTGACCGGACCAAAGAAGATTGGTTGAAGGCGATCGAGGATGATGGCCTCACATGGCCTCAGGTTTCAGATTTGAAGTATTTCAATTCTGCTGCTGCAGAATTGTATCAGATAGAAGCTATCCCAGCTACGTATTTGCTTGATCCTGACGGAAAGATTATTGCAAAAGATCTTAGGGGCCCTGCTCTTGAAGCAAAACTTGCACAACTTCTTGATTAAGCTTTTCAAAAAAAAAATCACAAAAAATGCCCTTCGGAAATTTCCGAAGGGCATTTTTTTTTGATTTAAAGGAAGGAAGAAAAAGTACCAAACAGTCCTTCCTCTAAAAAATCGATTCATTTAAAAAACGATTGTTAAAAGTTGTTTATCACCCGATTTAAATTTAATTAAAATATTCAAAAGAAAAACAAACTTCAAATTATTTTATTTTATTTTTATATAAATTTATCGTGATTAATATTAAAATTTCTAGGAACGTTGTTTTTAATCGACTCTGACCAGCTTTTTATTTTTCAATCTTTTCATAGCTGGCTATTACACCTCTAACCATGGCGGAACTGAAGCCTCTATGTTCCATTTCATTTAAGCCCACTATGGTACAACCTTTAGGTGTGGTTACTTTGTCTATAGCCTCTTCAGGGTGCATATTTCGTTGGATCATCAGTTCCGATGCACCTTTCACAGTTTGAAAAACGATCTTACTAGCAGTCACCGAATCAAATCCAATTTGGATTCCACCTTGGATCATTGCCCTCATAAATCTCAAGACATAGGCAATCCCGCATGCACCTAATACGGTGGCCGCTTCCATTAATTTCTCATCAATCGGAATTGTATATCCGATCGCGTCGAAAAGTTCTTTAACCAGTTCAACTTGAACAGGATTAGCTTGCTGCTCGCAAATGCAGGTGATAGATTCCTGTATATCTGCGGCAATATTCGGCATGGCCCGGAAAGTCACAGTTGATGGATCGATGATTTGATACATTTCTTGCAGCGTCACACCAGTAGCAAGGGAAATGATGATTTGCTTTTTTGGATCCAGTCCCGGTTTAATTTCCTGAAGAATTGGAGCAACGTTGTAAGGCTTTACACCCAAAAGAATCACGTCAGCATATTGAGCTGCAGAGAGATTATCTGTATGAACGTGAACTCCCCGAGCTTCAAATTCTGCAAGGCTGGAGGTGTTTCTTTTGGTAAGAGTGAGATTTTTCGGATCAAAATCTTCACGCACCAAGAGACCATTCGCAATTGAAGTTCCCAGGTTACCGCATCCGATGATGGCTATTTTCATTTTGGAGATCATGGAATTTTTAATTTTTGAGGGTAAATGTTGATTAAAGGTAAACAAATGCCCTGTTTTTTTGGATAAAACTTAATATTCAAGCACCTAACAAATGCTTTTCCAACTTTTCTAAAAAATATTTGTGGAAAAAAATTTTGACATAAAGTAAAGCTTGTTTTACATTTGGTAAAACAAAATTGTCCTATGAAAGATAAATCAATCCTAATTGTGCCCCTGCTTCCTTTTGGGTGGAAGAGGCTGGCTTTTGTGTTTTTTCCATTGCCTGTTTTATTGGTGATAGGGTTGGCTTTTGTCTATCCGGACTTTGATCCAAATGAGACCGCTCAGCTTATTTATGGGTTTTGGGCGATTGGTTTTGGAATCCTGAATTTGACACGTGAAAAAGAAGAAGATGAGATGGTCAAATCATTTCGTCTGCAGGCCTTTCAAACTGGATTTTACTGGCTGATTTGGGGGGTTGCGGCGCTGATGATGGTGAATTACTTGAGATTTGGCAGACTTACTTCAGAGATATTTTCCGCCTATTTGGTGCTTTTCCTTCTGAACGCCTATGTCTATGCGGCATTTCAGTATCAAAAATTCATGGCTTCCAAAAGTTAAACTAAACCATCTACTTTCATGCTCACCAAAATCCTGCTTTCCCATCGGTATCAGTTAATAGGATGGATTCTTTTCCTGCCGTTTTCAACCCTTTTATTCGCAGAAAACTACCTGAGTTTTAGTTTTTCCTGGCTTGAATTTGAATTCTCCAGAGAAGATGGCCTTTTCGGAAATCCGATGGAAAACTTCACCAATGAACTTGCATTGATCGGCGTTTTTATTTCTTTGTTTCTTATTGCTTTCAGCCGGGAAAAAGAGGAAGACGAATACATTCAAAAACTTCGGCTCGATTCATTATTGTTGGCCTGCTATGTGAATACCTTCATTCTGATCCTAGGAACTCTGCTGTTTTACAGCTTTGGTTACCTTGAATTTATGGGATACAACATGTTTACGATTCAGTTGATTTTCATAGCGAGATTCAGGTGGGTGCTGTATAAACAGCAGAAAAGTATGCTTGCTCTCTGATTCGGATATGAGAAATACGATCAAAGTAGAGCGGGCAAAAAAAGACATGACTCAGCAAGACCTTGCTGATCAAGTCAGCGTTTCCAGACAAACCATCAATAGCATTGAAGCAGGTAAATATGTGCCTTCCACAGTTCTGGCTTTGAAAATTGCCCGGATCTTTGGAGTGGGGCTGGAGGAGATTTTTCAACTGGAGGAAGGAGATTGATTTTTATAGGTCTAAATGGAATGCTAATTGCATAATTGAACCTTCCGAAACGTTATAAAATCTTATCTTTGCCTTTTTAGAATTCTCTATTGATGCCCAAGTTACTTCGAATCACAACTGTACCTCTTTCTCTTAAACTTTTGCTCGCTGGGCAAATGAAGTACATGAAGGAAAATGGATGGGATGTGATCATGGTAAGTTCAGATGGCAGAGAAATCCCCCAGGTATTAAAAGCGGAAGATTGCAGACATGAAGTCATTCCGTTTACCCGAAAGATCACTCTCATTCAGGATTTAGTCTGCCTTTGGCAGCTTTATTCACTGATCAAGCGGGAGCAACCTGATATCGTTCATACCCATACGCCAAAAGCTGGTTTGCTGGGCATGATTGCTGCTAAACTCGCCGGAGTAAAGGTTCGGATTCATACCCTTGCCGGCATTCCATTTATGGCTGCTGAAGGGGGAATGAAAGGCGTCTTGGAAAGAGTTGAAAAACTAACTTATGATTTTGCCACAGATGTTTGGCCTAATTCCCAAGGATTGAAAACCTTCGTTATCGAGAATCAACTTTGTCCTGCAGAAAAGCTTCACATCATCCGAAAAGGCTCATCAAACGGTATCGACTTTTCTAAATTCAATCGTGATGCCCTCAAAGAAAACCATCTGGTGGCCGCTACAATGCGGATTTTGCCGGGTGAGGATGATTTCATCATTCTTTCTGTGGGCAGACTCGTACGAGACAAAGGAATCGAAGAGTTGGTCCAGGCTTTCCTGAATTCCAAAATCGCCGGCATGTCCAAGCTGGTTTTGTTGGGGAGTTTTGAGCAGGAATTGAATCCACTTTCGATCGAAACTATTCAGACGATCAGGGACAATCCCCGAATTGTGCAGATTGATTGGACTGACCATGTGGCTCATTACATGGCGCTGTCAGATGTACTGGTTCATCCTTCTCACAGGGAAGGATTCCCGAATGTGC